>JBLMWR010000001.1:0-3520 GCA_050257335.1 Deltaproteobacteria bacterium
GATCCGCCTTTCTTCGACCCAGACGTCAATACACCTTCCGACGAGGATTCTCAGTCGTTCATGCAGTCTCGTGGGCGACATAAACTCCAGGCTCCCGCGGTCAAAGGTCATGCGCGTGTTGCGGTTTTCGTCCGCGTCGCGCAGCGACACGTAATCCTGCCAGCTTGCGTGGCGGAGCAGGAAGCGAGGTTCATGAACGGACGCAGCCGTGCTCATTTCTACTTTCTCCGTGTCGAGGGGGACCTTTCTCGCACCCGCCGTATTCTACCATCAAACGCCGCTGGCGTGCTGCATTTCCCGCCGCTGCCGGCGGCCGGTTTCGGCGACGCGGGAGTCGTCCCATTTTTCCAGAGGCGTGTAGCGGGGGTGGCGGGATTCCTTGTACGGGTCGTTGCGGCGGGCGTTGTAGCAGGCGATGAAGGCCCACCGCGGGTCGGGGCTCTTGTTCTGGTCCGAGCGGTGCAGCAGGTTGCAGTGAAAGAAAATCGCCGAACCGGGCTCCAGCTCGCAGGGCACCAATTCGAATCGTTCCAGCACGGCGTGCAGGCGTTCCTGGTCAGCGACGCCCGTCTGGTCGCCGACTTTGCCGTGGTCGAGGCGCCCCAGCAGGTGCGATCCCTTGACGACCTGCAGGCAGCCGTTCTGGAGGGTGGCGCGATCGACGGCGATCATGCAACTGGCCAGGAGCGGCGCCAGGCAGCCGTTGTGGTACCAGTAGCCGTAATCCTGATGCCAGGCCCAGGCCCCGCCGACGTAGGGCTCCTTGAGAATCATCTTGTGGTGATAGTGGTACACCTCGCCGGCGAGAAGCGTTTCCATCGTGTCCACGATCCGCCGGCTGCGGACGATGGCCCCGTAGATGTCGTCGTGCACTTCGTTCTCGACGACGAGCCGGATGGCCCCTCCTTCTCCGTCCCCCCGGCTGGCCGCCTCCTGCTGCATCTGATGATCGCTCCGGGCGATCGTCCGGAGCAGGTCGATCTCTTCGGAATCGAACAAGCGCTCGACGAGAAAGAATCCGTCGGAATGGAACCGGGCGATCTGGTCGGCGGTGGGAGTAAAGGTTGGCATCGCAGTGCTACCGGAACGTCGCTGTGCTCTCGGAACCAGTGGTAAAGGACGAGGGAATTATCACGCAAAGGCGCAAAGACGCAAAGAGAGCCAGTCACATCCAGGTTCGGAGTAATCGCCAGTTACTTTCCGGTGCACGTCGTCCTCGTCCGTTGCGTGTTTGCGCCTTTGCTTGTACCGTCCATTGTTACAATAGAGAAAGTTTGTGCAAGCGGCGCAGCGGCGTTGTAAACGCCGTTTGCTGCCGCCCTGAAGGAAATCATGCCTGATGGTTCTGCTTCGTCTTGAAGCAGCTCCAGTCCCGTTTCGACATCAGAGAACTTTTTGTGCACCCCTCAGATTTGCGACGGTTCCAATTATGGAGTACGAGTCGTGAATTCGCCGTGGATTTCCCCTGCAACGTCGCTGGTGCTGGCGGCGGTCGGCGTGGCTGCGTTTCATGTCGCCTACGAATTTGAAGCGGCGGCGCCGGCGATCGTCGTCTATCTGGCGTGCCTCTTTCGGTTGGCGTGGGTGCGCTCACCGCGGTGGGCGTTCTATCTGGGGCTGGCGATCGGCACGGCGCTCGCCACAGGGCAGCTCTGGTTCTTTCATGAGGTGTTCGGCTGGGCTGCGGCCGGGCTGTGGGCCATTCTGGGATTATGGATTGGCTTCTTCCTTTTGCTATCGCGGATCGTCGTCGCCCGCTGGCCGCGCTACGGCGCGCTGTGGCTGCCGGTGATCTGGCTCGCGCTGGAATATACCCGCGGCGAGTTGTATCCCCTGCGCTTCGCATGGCTGACCCCGGGGTTCGCGCTGTCGCATCCGGCGATGGTGCCGTTGGCGTCGGCAGGGATGTACGGCTTCAGCTTTTTCGTGCTGAGCACGCTGGCGCTCGCGCACACGGCCGTGAAGCGCCGCGCGACGATCGCGGTCGCGGCGCTCATTCCGTCCCTGTTGCTGGTTCCCGGCGGCGCCGCGCCGGAACTCGGACCGCTCGTCGTCGGCATTCAACTGGAAGGGCCGCGTGAAGACGAGGTGCTGGCCGCGCTCGATCGGGCGCTGGCCGACGAGCCCGGCCTCGACCTCGTGGTCCTCGGCGAATATTGCTTCGACGGGGCCGTTCCGCAGTCGACCCGTGACTGGTGTGCACGGCACGAGAAGCATCTGATTGCCGGAGGCAAAGAGTTTCTGGCCGGGAGCGATCAGTTTTACGACATGGCGTTTGTCATCTCGCCGACGGGAGAGATCGTCTTCTCACAGGCGAAGGCGGTGCCGATTCAATTCTTCAATGACGGATTGCCGGCGCAGGAACAACGGGTCTGGAAATCGCCGTGGGGGAACATCGGGATCGCGATCTGCTATGACCTGGGATATGCCCGCGTCATTGACCGGCTGGTCGAACAGGGGGCCCAGGCCCTGATCATCCCGACGATGGATGCGGAGGACTGGGGCGAGCACGAACACCGGCTGCACGCCAGGGTCGCCCCGGTGCGCGCCCGCGAGTACGGGATCCCCATTTTCCGGCTGGCCAGCTCGGGGATCTCGCAGTTCGTCGATCGCGACGGCCGGGTGATTGCCGCTGCGCCCTTCCCGGGGCAGGGCGAGCGGCTGATCGGGAGCTTGGCCTTCAGCGGACCGGGAAAGCTCCCCATCGACCGTTACGTCGCGCTGCCGGCGGTGGTTGTCGTCGCGATGCTGATCGGGTACCTCGCCCTCTTTCGTTTGCGCGCCTTCGCAGGCACCCGGTTTGGCGCGAAGCCGTCACCTGGGACGAATTTCGCAACGAACGCCTGAATCGGAACTCTTTGCATCTTTGCGTGATGCTCTTCCGGCAAAACTTGAGTAAGGGCGTGAATGATCAAGATGAATCACGCAAAGGCGCAAAGACGCAAAGGAAAAAAGGAAACGTCAGGTGCGTCTGCAGGGTACGTAGCGCGCTTGCGAAAAAAAATTTCAAAACAGGCTTTCCTCAATTCGCGATTTCTGTTTAGAATCGAAGTCGGCATTGTGAGGAATTCAATTCGTGGGTGTCACGTCTTCGGAAGGATGCAGTTCCCATGTTACACTTCTCGTGCGATCTGTGCGGCCAGCCTCTGGAGGATCGGCGATACGTGGTTCGTCTGGAAGTTTTTCCAGCTTTCGATCCGGAAGACCTGACCGAAGCCGACCTCGACGCCGACCACCTGCAGGAGGTCGCCGAAGAAATCCACGAAATGGAGCTGACGGGGGCGCAGCTTGAAGACTGCAGCTCGAAGTCGTTCCGGTTCGACCTGTGCCCGCGGTGCCACGCGAAGTACACGAAGGACCCGCTGGGCCGCGAGGCGCTGCGCCGCCTGAATTTCAGCGAGAATTAGCAGCATGGGCTTCCAGGCCGGTGCGGGCAACGGGGGCTGGTAACCCGCAGTACGTCAGGCTTACAGCCTGACAGCCCTGTGGATTCATGCGTTTCATCCGGGGACCGGGCCAG
>JBLMWR010000002.1:0-7622 GCA_050257335.1 Deltaproteobacteria bacterium
GGCTGGTGCGCCGGCCCGCAGGTAATAAGGCGGCACAAGTCGCCGAAACCGGACATGAAAATTCCGGCATTCGGAAAAAAGCCGCGGCCATGCTTCGCATCGCATTCGGCAGACGCGTTGACCGGCGGCCTGGGGAGTGTTCAAATCTCTCAAGTTTGGGCATTCAGGGAGGGGAAACGATGAGTGTACGGGAGATCAGGACAACGATTCGCATTCAGCGATGCCTGCTGCGCCTGCTCCGCCAGGATGCCGCGGCCCGGGCTGAGCTGCTTGAGCATGCCCGCCGGCGCCTCACCCTGCTGGCCGATCGGATGTTCGCAAAATTCCCGATGCTCCATCGTCGGGAAGAGGCGGAGGACGTGTTCCAGGAGGCAATGGTCCGGCTCTGGCAATCGCTGGAGGAAGTCGGGCCGACGACCGTTGCCGGGTTCATGGGACTCGCTACACTTCAGATGCGAAGGGCGCTCCGCGATCTGGCACGCCGTCATTTTGGGCGGCACAAGGGAGCTGCCGAAGATCCCGGGCGGCACCGGGCCGTGACCGGAATTCAGGGACACACGTTTGACGACGAGCCCGGCGACAGCACCTGGCATCCGGACGCACTGGCATGCTGGTCGGAATTTCACGCGGCGGCCGAACGGCTTCCCGAGCCCGAACGAACGGCCTTCGATCTCCTCTACTATCACGAACTGTCGCAGACTGATGTGGCGAATCTGATGCAGGTCTCCGAGCGTCAGGTGCGAAGGTACTGGCAGACGGCCAGGCGGGAATTGCATCGCAAGCTGGAAGGAATCCTGCCGAAGATCTGAGGGGCGCGGGCGGCGACCGCCGCGAATGAACGAACGAAACTGCGGATGATCGCGGATGAACGACCCAGTCAGCTCCCATGACGATCGCCTGACCGAACTGCTCCTGGTGTGGGAGGAAGCCGCGGCGGCGGGGCAGCCCGAGTCGGCGGCGGCGCTTTGTGCCGGGTCGCCCGAGCTGGCTGCCGCGCTGCAGCGCGAGATCGATCGTTTGCAGGCGGTCGATCGGTTCATGTCCGGGGGAACGACCGCCGAATTCGGGCAGTCGCAGCCGGCCGCCGATCCCAACGTCGAGAGCGGCAGATTTCCCAGTCTGCCGGGATATGAGGTGCTCGAAGAGCTGGGGCGCGGCGGGATGGGGGTCGTCTACAAGGCCCGTCAACAGAGCCTCGACCGCCTCGTCGCGGTGAAGACGCTCGCGGGAGGCCGCTGGGGTCAGCCGGGTTTCGTGTCCCGCATGCGGCAGGAAGCGCTGGCACTCTCGCGCATCAATCATCCCCACGTGGTTCAGGTGATCGACGTCGTCGAAACCCCCGACGCGGTTTCGATCGTGCTGGAATACGTCGATGGGGAAAGCCTGGCCCGCCGGCAGCGAGTAGCGCCCGTGGCTCCCGCCGAGGCAGCCGCCCTGGCGCAGACCATCGCCCGCACGCTGGCCGGCGTCCACGAGCAGGGGATCCTGCATCGCGACATAAAGCCGGCCAACGTGCTGATCAGCCGCACGGGCGACGTCAAGATTTCGGATTTTGGCCTGGCCAAGCAGGAGGGCAGCAGCGAGGGACTCACCCTCACTGGAGAGCTGCTCGGTTCCCCCGCCTACATGTCGCCCGAACAGGCGCAAGGACGAACTGCGGAAATCGGCGTGCGAACCGATGTTTACGCCATTGGCGCGACGTTGTACGAACTTCTGACGGGGCGTCCGCCGTTTCATGCCGGCAGCCACGTCGAAACTTTGCGCCAGGTGATCGAGTCCGACCCGGTCCCGCCACGGCTGCTCAATCCGGGATTCCCCCGCGACCTCGAAACGGTGGCCCTCAAATGCCTGGAAAAAGATCCCGCGCGACGCTTTTCGTCGGCGGGCGAGCTGGCCGACGAACTGGCGCGCTTTCTCGCCGGGAAACCGATCCGGTCGAGGCCTATCGGGTCGCTCAGCCGGCTCGCGCGATGGTCACGTCGGCGGCCTGCGGCGGCGGCACTGGTCGCCGTCTCGGCGGCGGCGGCGATTGCAGTCGTGGCGGGGCTGTCGGTCCATTACCGGAACCTGACGAAATACAACAACGATCTTACGCGGCTGAACAACGACCTCACCAGCGCCACGACGGCCGCCCAGAACCTGCAGCGTATCGCCGAGGAACACGAACGCCAGGCGAAAGACGGCTTGTATGCTTCCGACATGAACCGCGCGGCAATCGCCTGGCGCGACGCCGACACGCAGGGGCTCGCCGAGCTGGTTGACCGACACATCCCCGCAGCGAACGAACCCGACCGCCGCGGGTTCGAATGGTGGTATCTGCACCGGCTGGCGACCCCGGCCCATAAGGTGTTGCTGCAAGTCGGTTCCCCGGTCTACGTCCTGTGCTATTCGCCCGACCGCCGGTTGCTGGCCGCGGCCGGCAAAGACGCGATCGTTCGCCTGTTCGACCCCGACACCGGAAAAGTCGCGCGGGAGCTGGCAACCGGGCAGATCGAGATCAACGGTCTGGCGTTTTCGCCTGACGGCGGGGACCTGGCGACGGCCGGAGACGACGGCACGGTCCGCGTCTGGATCCTCGAAGAGGGCGTCGAACGATTGAGAATCGACGCGCACCCCGACAAGGCTTTTCAGCTTCTGTATACCCCCGA
Source organism: Deltaproteobacteria bacterium (assembly GCA_050257335.1). Taxonomy (GTDB): domain Bacteria; phylum Planctomycetota; class Planctomycetia; order Planctomycetales; family Planctomycetaceae; genus JACQFH01. Next base: position 2,649 of record JBLMWR010000002.1, read on the forward strand.
TGGGCGTCAGATCGTCACGTGCGGCGATAATCCCGTGATCCGCGTATTCGCCGCCGACTCAGGCAGCCCGATCAGGATTCTCGAAGGACACGAGCGGACGGTTCAAAGCCTCGTTCTCGCCGATGACGGGAAGACCCTCCTGTCAGCCAGCAGCGATGGCACGGCCCGGACCTGGAATCTTGAAACCGGCGGGCCACTGTCGCGCATCACCGCGACGGGCGCGGTCCGTTCGCTGGTCGGCGCCGGTGATCGAAACCTGATCGCCACCGGCAGCGATGCCGGGTTTCTGCAGATCTGGAACATCCGCGACGGGCGGAAACTCGGGGAGGTCAAACATCTGGACGCGATCGAGTCGCTGGCGCTGCATCCGGAAGGAAGGCTGTTGGCAGCCGGCGATCGATCCGGGAGCATTCGTGTCTGGCCGTTAAGTGCCGAGGGCGAAGTCGGCCCTGACAGCCTGCGGGCCTGGCAGGCACACCGGGGGACGACCCACGCGCTGACCTGGTCCTTCGACGGCTCACGGCTCATTTCCGCGGGGCGGGGCGGCCGGATCATAATGTGGAGCCTCGCCACAGCGGCACGCGATGCCGGTCCATCCCGCTTCACCATTGGAAAAGGAAATTCATACTCCCTGATTCCTGGAACGCATTCTCTGCTGACGATCGCGCTCGAGCATCGATCGTTGATCCGCTGGGATTGGAGGACGGGAAGGCAGGAAGAAAGCCTGATTGGGGATCGTTACAGCGATGTCCACGTTTCGCCGGACGCTCAATTCGTCGCCGTCAAGTTACAGTCAAAAGCCCTGCAGGTCTTTCCGCTCGCCGAAGTTTTTCGTCATCCGCTCGCGGAGATACGGCTGCTCGACTGGAACCCCGGCGGAGAGATACGCGGCGCGCAGTTTTCTCCAGACTCGCAAACCGTGGCCGTCCCGTTCCAGCCGGAGGGAACGGAAAGTCGCCCGGAGGAGCAGGGGGTGTGGCTGCACGGCCGCCCCGGTTTTCAGCGTAGCGAACGCGTCCCCGTTCCCGGCGCGAAGGCCGTCGCTTTTTCCCCCGACGGCGGGCGCCTGGCTCTGGGGAAAGACACCGGCCTCGTCCTCTGGAACATTCACGAGCACCGCATCGTCTGGGAAAGCCCGCAGACCGATTTTTCATCGGTCGCCTTCAGCCCGGATGGAAAACTCGTCGTCACCGGGGGCGTCGGTCGGCTCGTCGTCGTGCGCGACGCAGAGGACGGCCGCATCCACTTCCGCCTCGCCAGTCACCGCGCGCGGATCAACACCTTCGCCTTCTCCTCCGACAGCCGGACCCTGGCCACCGCCTCTGCCGATGGCGTCATCAAACTCTGGCATATTCCGACAGGGCAGGAACTTTTCGAGCTGCGCGGACCCGGCGCCGCATGCGACCGTCTGGAATTCGCCGGTGATAATCGCCATCTTCTGGCCCTGATCTCCAATCCCGGGCCGGACCGGGATGAGATTCTGGTGTTTCAGGCTGCGGACGGTGACGAATAGTCGGGCACGTCCAAAATCCCAATTCCCAAATCCCAAATCACCGCCCGGGTCGCTACACTGGCTCATTGCTCTGCGGCCTCGCGCCGGCTCATTTCGGCCCGCGCAGGCGGCAGCGGCTGGTCGTGACGAGGGAAACTCATGGATGCGATAGTGATCTGGGAAATTCTGGCCATTCTGCTGTTGATCGCTGCCAACGGATTCTTCTCGGGTGCCGAGATCGCCGTAATTTCTGCAAACCGGGGAAGGTTGCGGGAATGGGCCAGCACCGGCGACCGCCGGGCAAAACTGGCGCTCGAGCTGGCCGAGAACCCGAATCGCTTCCTCCCCACGGTCCAAGTGGGGATCACCCTGGTGGGAACGCTGGCGGCTGCGCTCGGCGGGGCCACGATCGTCCGCACGCTCTCCGGCCGGCTGGCCGACGCAGGCTGGACGTTCGTCGTCCATTACCGCTCTGAAATCGCACTGGGAATCGTCGTTCTGTGCCTGACCATTCTGTCCGTCGTCATGGGAGAACTGGTTCCCAAGCGCCTGGCGCTGCGCAACGCGGCCGGCGTGGCGCGCTTCGTCGCCCTGCCTCTCGATCTGCTGTCGCGCGCTGCGCACCCGATCGTGTGGTCCCTGGGAACGGCGACCGACACGCTCTCGTTCCTGTTTGGCGTCCAGCACATCCCCGCCCGGGGAATCTCAATGCAGGAAATCCGCCACCTGATCGAGCTGGGAACGGAGGAAGGAATCGTCGAGCCGGTCGAACAGAAACTGGCGTTCGAAGCCCTGCAGCTCGGCGACCGGACGGTGCGGCAGATCATGAAACCCCGCATCGACATCGATGCCGTCGACGCCGAGACTCCGGAAGAGGAGCTGCTGGGCGTCATTTCCATGGCTGGTTTCTCCCGCCTGCCGGTGTACGAAGCAGACTTGGACCACATCATCGGGTTCGTGCACCTGAAAGACGTGCTCCGGCAACATTATCTGGGCTGGAAGCTCGACCTTCCGAAGCTGGTCCGCCCGGCCCTGACGGTCCCCGATACGATGCGGCTCGATCAATTGCTGGTGCGGTTTCAGGAAGAGCGCAATCAGCTCGCCATCGTGGTCGATGAATTCGGCGCGACCCGGGGCATGGTGACGCTCGAGGACGTGCTGGAGGAGCTGGTTGGCGAGCTGCTCACCGAACATCACCAGCGGGGTGAGCAGCAGATTGTGCAGCGCGATACAACGAGCTGGACGGTCGAAGGATCGGTCAGCATCGCCGACCTGCTCGAACGGCTGGGCCGCCAGCACCTTTTGAGCAGCGCCCCCCGCAGCGTCAGCTCGGTGGCCGGCCTGGTCCTTGAACTCCTCGGCCATCTGCCAGACGCCGGTGAAAAAGCGACCTGGCACGACCTCTCTTTCGAAGTCGTCGCCCTCGACCACCAGCGCATTGACCGGCTCGTCGTGAAGATCGCGCCACGGCCCTGAACCGGCGCTTCTTGCCGCACTCCTCTCCATCTTCTATCCTCTAACTTCAATCCTCCATCTTCAATCCTCTTGACCGCTCGCAGGCGAACGCACCGCCCGGCTCCCCGCATGCCCCCCCTCCCCCCCGACCTCGATCGCTACAGCCGCCAGATTCTTTTTCACGGCATCGGCGAAGATGGCCAGCGGCGAATCCGGCAGGGGCGGGTGCTGCTGTGCGGCTGCGGCGCACTGGGAAGTGCGATCGCGGACAGCCTGGTGCGGGCGGGCGTCGGTTTCGTGCGGCTGGTCGATCGCGATTTCGTCGAGCTCAGCAATCTGCAGCGGCAGGTGCTGTTCGACGAGCAGGACATCGCAGACGAACTTCCCAAAGCGATTGCCGCGGCGCGCAAGCTCGCGAAGATTAACAGCACCGTCGATCTCGACCCGATCGTCGCCGATATCGACCACACCAACATCCTCGCGCTGACGGCCGACATCGATCTGATTCTCGACGGAATGGACAATTTCGAGACGCGATTCCTCATCAACGACGCGGCCATGGAAAGGCGGCTCCCGTGGATCTACGGCGGCTGCGTGGGGAGCCACGGACAAGTCATGCCGATCTTTCCCGGGGAAACCGGTTGCCTGCGCTGCCTGATCGGCGACGTTCCCGGCCCGGGAATGAGCGAAACGTGCGACACGGCGGGGGTCATCGGCCCGGCGGTCAACGTCGTCGCTGCGCTGCAGGTGGTCGCGGCTCTCAAAATTCTCGCAGGCCGGCGCGACCTGATTCCACCGGTCCTCACGATCGTCGATGTCTGGGATGGAACGCTGCGGCAGATGAGCGTGGCCAGCCTGCGCGAACGATCCGACTGCCCCGCCTGCATCCACGGCAAGCGCGAGTGGCTGTCGGGAACAAAAGGCTCGCAGACGACCGTCCTCTGCGGCCGGAACGCCGTGCAGGTGTCGCCCGCCGAGAAGCATGCACTTGCGCTTTCCGACCTGGCGGCGAAACTTGCCGAAGCCGGTGCGGTCTCACAGAATGCTTTTTTGCTGCGGTTTACCCCGGCCGGCACAGACGCGCAGCTCACGATCTTTCCTGACGGCCGGGCGATCGTCAAAGGAACCGACGACGTGACCGTCGCCCGCAGCCTGTATGCCCGGTACGTCGGTGCTTAGGGGCTGTCCGGGGAAATTCAGAATTGAATCGTCGGGGATTGACGGAATAATAATTCGAACGATGCGGCACGGTCAGAATCAAACGAAATCCCGCCTGCTCCTTTTCCCTTTTTGCGACTTTGCGTCTTTGCGTGAGTCCTTCTTTCTTCTATTCTGATCGTAAATGGAACGGGACGATTCTTGATCCCGCCAACCGGAAACCCTGCCATGCCGATCGACATCCGCCCGGCCGTCGCTGATGACTGGCCGATCATCGTCGAGTTCAATTGCCGCCTCGCCGAGGAGAGCGAAGGGAAGACGCTCGATCGCGCGCACGTCGAGCCCGGCGTGCGGGCCCTGCTGACTGATCCGCGCAAAGGGCGCTATCTTGTCGCCACGTCCGAAGGCCGCGTGGTGGGACAGCTCATGCACACGTACGAGTGGAGCGACTGGCGCAACGGCGACATCTGGTGGTTGCAGAGCGTCTACGTGCGCCCCGATTTCCGCCGGCAGGGCGTCTTCCGGGCCCTCTTCGACAGGCTGCGGAGTGAAGCCGAAGCCGACCCCGGCGTCGTCGGCTTGCGCCTCTACGTCGAAGAGCACAACACCCGCGCCCACGAAACCTATCGCCATCTGGGCCTTCTGCCTGGCGGTTATTTCGTGATGGAACGCATGCATCGGCGGAGCGTGTAGCGGAATGTCGGCATCTCGGTCCTCCGAGATGGTCTCTAGTGCTTTGTCAAAAATAAAACTTAGGTTGTAGCCACGCTCGCCAGAGCGTGGGAAAGCATCGAATACAGGCTCATCCCCCACGCTCTGGCGAGCGTGGCTACGCGAAAATCAAGGATTGACAAAGCACGAGCCATCGC
>JBLMWR010000003.1:0-2715 GCA_050257335.1 Deltaproteobacteria bacterium
CGGGGGTGCTCGTCGCCAACCTGGGGCATAACCCGCTCCGCTGGATGAAGCGCTTCGCGGCGTATCTCGGGTGGACGGGCGAGTTGCTGTCGGGCCGGGGCGTCGACGCGACCGGCGCCGACCAGTTCTTTTCCGCCGCGACTCTGACCGCCTACAACGCCATCACGCCCATCGAAGCGCAGGCGGTGGAGAGGCTGGTGCGAAACGTGCAATCGTGGCCGGGGGGGAAACGGCTCGACACGGTGATGTGGGCTGCCTCCGGTTCCGAGGCGGTCCAGAAGGCGCTCTGGGCCTGCCTGCATCGCGACGAGTCGCGCGACCTCATTCTGGCGACGCGCTACGGGTTTCACGGGAAGAAAGGGCTGGCGGGGGCCGTCACCGGATCCGAAACCGACCGCGACCGCGACAAACGCGTAAAATTCATCAGCTTTCCCATGCAGGAAGTCGACGACGTCTCGAAATACGACCAGCCCTGCAGCCTGTCCGCATACGAGCAGGAGCTCGAGCATTTACGCAATGAGTACGGCCGGCGGATCAACTGCCTGATCACCGAGCCGTATCTGGGCGGCGGAGGCAGCTACCACCCCCCGGCCGCCTACCTGCAGCTTCTGCAGAAATTCTGCAGCGAGCACGACATCCTGTTCATCCTCGACGAAGTTCAGGCGAACTTCGGACGGACCGGGCGGATGTTCGCGTTCGAAAAGTACGGCGTCGAGCCCGATTTCGTGGTCCTGGGGAAAGGGCTGGGGAACGGCGTGCCCGTATCGGCCGTCGTCGGCCGCGGAGACATCATGGCCAGTCTCCATTACGGGGAAGCTTCGGATACCTGGAGCGCCAATCCCCTGGGGTGCGCGGCGGTGCTGGCGACCCTCGACGAATTCGAATCGACCCCGGTTCTGGAGAACACCCGCTCGCTGACGCCTTTCTTTTTCGAGGGGCTCAATCGCCTGAAGGAGACCGGGCTGGTGACAAAAGTGCGCGGCGAGGGGCTGGTGTTCGGGATCGAATGTGCCGATTGCGGCGACCTGTCGAGCAAAGACGTCGCCGTGGAGATCGTCAAGGCGGCGTATCTGGGGAACGGCGCCGGAGAGGGGATTCATCTTCTGGGCCCTCTGGCAGGCAATGTCATCCGCATCAGTCCCCCGAACGTCATCACCGTCGCCCAGGCCCGCCAGTCGCTAGAACTGCTGAACGAGATCGTGGCCGCGCTGGCCGACCGGTTGACTGCCGCGGCCGCGACCGCGTAGGCGGACCGTACTCACGCCCACGGAGCGTACTCGGTCACGCCGTCGTGCGTTATGAGAAGCAACCGGTCGCTTAGGGGATGGTCCATCTGCTGAAAGTCGTCTTCGACCTTGCGGCGAACGTGTTCGACCGTTTCGGTCGAATCGAGGCTGACGGCGACGAAGAAATCGCGACTGGGGGTGCCGACGGCGAAAGCTCCTCCCAGCACACCGCGAAGCTTTTCGTGGAACGCTTCGCTCAACAGGCGCGAGGTGTTGTAGGCGTCCGGTCGGTGGGGAATGAGCAGCCGCGGCCCCTCCTCTTCACCGGCCACGGTAAACTCCATGGGCGCTTCGTCGAAATAATGGTTGAGGTTGTCGATGGCAATCCGGTGCAGTTCTTCGATCGGCAACCGCCATGATTCCAGCAGGTCGTCGCGGATGTACCAGTAGGCATGCGATTCGTCCACGACGTACAGAACGACAAGCCCTCCCACCCACGGCGTGCCCACGAAATTCGGGAACCGCTCCTGCCAGACCTCGTGGGGATAGAGCATGGGCATGATGCGGAGCCGGACGGCGTCCAGGGCCGGCTCGGTCTGCTCTTTGCCCCACTCCTGAACCTGCACGACGGTCGTGAGCGCCGGCAGGACGATCGACTCGAACTGCTCCGGCGAGTTGACATACGAGCGGTAGAAATTGAACAGGTTGACCTTCGAATCGCCGATCTTGATCTGAAAATCGGGGGCCGGCGTACAGTCGAGCAGCGGAAACTTGCGGCGGGCCAGTTCCAGAACGCGGCGGGCGAAATGCTCAGGAGTACAGGCCGGGGGGGTCGCTGAGCCTGATTGAGCCGACGATCATCGAGGCCACGGTTTCGGCCTCGTGATCGACGTTTCCGGCCTGCGTGTACATGGCCAGAATGTAAACCGGCGCGCGGCTGAGGCACCACACGCGCCAATTCCGCCATTGCCGGCGACGAAACAGGCGCCGCCACCACGGAGCGCCGTCGACGACCGGGGCCTGACCCAGAAAGCCGACGCATTGCTCGTACGCGTCGACCGTCTTAAGCGGCTGCACGTTCCTGCGGCGCGGAAAGAGCTGTTCCAGGTCGAGAATCCTCTCGACCGCAGCCCCCTGCGGGCCGTCGCGCCAGAAGCAACTGAGAGCCAGCGCACCACCCTGCTCGGGTGCGGTCAGCCGCGTTGCACCTTCCGCATGTTCCAGCTTCCAGCCCGGGGGAAACGACACGGTGTACCAGTTGTTCGGTCCGCTGTGACTGGCAGGACCAGTGTGCTGAATCCAATGTGCGGGGGCGCGGCGGGGCAACGAACGAATCCTTGAATCGAACTCCTCGTCTCTTATTGTTGACCTGTCACCCGAAATTTTCCACCCCGAATCTGCCGGTCACATGCCCGATTCCAGACAATGGCCGGTTTTCGGGTGTACGGCGAGCACATCGAACTCAATGAGCCGCAGGCGGTGAATCGTC
>JBLMWR010000004.1:0-2729 GCA_050257335.1 Deltaproteobacteria bacterium
GTGCCCGAATTTCGCGGCCCACTGGTACCCGTCCCCTGTCGTGCCGCAGCCGGGATACGAGCACCCCCCGGTCGTAATGGCCAGAGCCGCGGCCGTCAGCGCGCGGCGGCCGGTCGTGATCTGGAAGCGGCTGCTGGTCCGGTCGATGGCGTGTACCGGTTCGGCCGTGGCCAGCACGCAACCGCTCCGTTCCAGCCGGCGGAGCAGCGCCCCCAGAACATCGGCGGCCTTGTCGCTGACCGGGAAGATCTTTCCGGTCGGTTCGGTCTTGGTCAAGACCCCTTCGGCTTCGATCAGCTCGACGAGGTCGCGCGGGCCGAGCGACGCCAGGGCCGAGTGGAGAAATTTTCCGTGAGCCCCGAAGGCTTCCACGATTCCCCGTTCATCGGTGGCCTGGGTCAGGTTGCAGCGTGTGCCCCCCGACATGAGGATCTTGACCCCGGGCCGCCTGTTCTTTTCGATCAGCAGCGTCTTCCGACCTCGTTCCGCCGCGCGCGTCGCCGCCAGCAACCCGGCTGCCCCGGCTCCCACGACGACGGCGTCCCAGTCCTGCATCCCGTCTCATCCCCGCGTCAGAAATCGAACCCGCAAACTTTTCATCCCGCCGCCCGCCGCTATAATAGCCGTTCCTTCCGATTTGGCGGAGTAGCTCAGTTGGTCAGAGCAGTGGAATCATAATCCACGTGTCGGGGGTTCGAATCCCTCCTCCGCTATTTCTTCTCGCGGGGCATGTTTGCCGGTCTGCGCGGCACGTTTGGCCGACTGTGCCATTGACGCTACGAGGAGAGCGCAGACGCCTCTCGCTCACCTGTGCGGCGATTTAACAGACCCCCCTCCCGTGGCTCCAGCGCGGCGCAAAGAAAAGCCGCCGGTCCGAAGTTACGGGCCGGCGGCCTGGAGAGTCTGCACACGCGCTGGTATTACGATCCGCCGAGCTGCGTGCTGACGTTGCTGAACGTGGAGGAGGCGTTCGTGCCGACGGCCTGAATCGCGGTCAGGCAGACCACGATGATCAGGGCGAGCATGACGGCGTATTCCACCGCGGTCGGGCCGTCTTCAGAAACGATGAAACGCTTGAGACTGTTGGCGAACTGGATCATGGTGCAACCTCATTTGAAACGGAGCCGGAAACCTTGAACCACAAAGCTCTGCTGATGCTCGAATCGCCACCGGCGACTGGGGAACTTCATCAGAGAACAGGCCGCGTTACTCGCCGGCTGTCGCACAAACCTAGGTTGAATCGGCTTTCAGTCAAGAATTCGCCGCGCCATCTGCGGACGAAATCGCCGCGAACTCGGTCGGCCTGCCGCGGCTGCGGTCTGTGGGGGTCGTATGTCGCGAAATTCCCCGCGCCGGGGCGGCGTCCGGTTGCGGATTGACAACCGTTGCCAAATAGCAACGCGCAAAGGCCGGGAAGTCTGGCGCTGTCACCGATCGCCACGGATCATGAATTGTCGTCGGGCCACGGCGGGTGTATGTTACCGGCGTTCGGTTTACACCATTCGGCGGAGCAGCAGCCATGAAACTGGGATTGATCAACTCGGCGTGGGCGCAGGCCGGACGGGAGACGGTGTGGGGGATTCAAAAGACCAAAGAGCTGGGGTTCGACACGATCGACATCTTCGCCGACCCGCTGGACATCGACGTGCGGGAAAGGTGCCGGATCAAGCGCGAGTGCGACCGGCTGGAACTCCCGATCGTGTCGATCGCCTGCGTGGCGGTGGGGCTGGTCGATTTCAACCCCAGCGTCCAGCGCTTCAGCATCGAGCGGGTCAAGGTGTATCTCGACCTGGCGTACGAGTATGAGGCGGCCAACGTGCTCCTGGTCCTTGGAGAATACATCTGGAACCAGGAAGTCATTCCGCCGGCCGAGCAGTGGAAGACGGCGGTCACGAACTGCCGCACCCTGGCCGATTACGCCGGGGAACGGGGGGTGCAGATCGCGCTGGAGCTGGAACCGTTTCCCCTGTCGCTCGTCAACAACGTCGACACGATGGTGAAATTCATCGACGACGTGGGACATCCGGCGCTGAAGGCCAATATCGACATCTCTCATCTGTGTCTTTCCAGGGTCCTCCCCGAAGAACTGCAGCGGCTGCGCGGAAAGGCGATCCATGTTCACATTTCCGACTGCGACGGCCAAAAGCACGGCGATCTGCCGCCGGGACGCGGTGTGGTCCATTTTCTTCCTTACTTGCGCGAGATCAAATCCCTGGGGATCGAAGGGAGCATGTCGATCGAACTCGAGTATTCGCCGGAACCCGACAAAATCGAGGCCTGGGTCGGCGAGGCGTATCGGGAGACCGACCGACTGATGCGGGAGGTCGGGCTGCGGTCGTAATTCCTGTTCCCAACCTCTACTTGGGAACAGACCCCGAGAAGCTCCGCTTCGAGGGATCCGGGGTGGGCCTGCTTTACCACCGGCTCGACAGCGGTCGCCCCGAGCAGAGCTTCGAAACGAAGGTTCCCAAGCAGAGCTTGGGGACCAGAGCGCATCCTCCATGCTCCATCCTCGATCCTTTAGCAGATCACCTGAAGGCGGTACTACGGGCGGATGGGCGGCTGGAGACCGCGGTAGCTCAGGTCGAGCAATTCCATCGGGTGCGCCACCCAGATGTCGCAGCCAGCCTGCCGGAGCGCGGCCTGGATCTGCATGGAACAGCCGATGTTGCCCGTGATGACCGCCCGTGGTTTCGCGGCGAGGATGTTGTCGAGTTTCCTTTTCGCCA
>JBLMWR010000005.1:0-3242 GCA_050257335.1 Deltaproteobacteria bacterium
CAGGGGGCTGGCCTCGTTGGATGTGTTGTGGTGACACATAGAAAAAACAAGATGGCTCACGCAAAGGCGCAAAGACGCAAAGGAAGTCGCAGTGGGCCTCCATGATACTGGCTGTCCCTTCGAGACCACGGGTCAATGGAATTCTTTGCGTCTTTGCGCCTTTGCGTGATAATTCCTTCACCTTTTACCGTTGGTTCCGGCCACCCCACGGCGTCGGTCATCTGCGGATCCATCATTCGTTTCGATGGCGGCCGCGGACCGCTCCGGGTCTCTTTCGTGACTATTTCCTCTCATCGGCAATTGATTCCTGTGAGGCCCCGTCCGTAATGCGCATCCTGACCAACACCCTCCAGAAGCTCACCAACCTCCGCTGGCTCAACCTTTTCGAAGTCGAATACGAGCACGAATCGGGGCAGCGCGCCAGGTGGCAATTCGTATCGCGGAAGCCCGCTCCCGTTCTCACCGGAGCGCCGACCCAGCCCGACGCGGTCTTCATTGTCCCAATCCTCAAAACGCCACAGGGAAATCGCCTGGTGGTCCTCAAGGAATTCCGCGTGCCGCTCGGGGGCTGCGAATACACCTGCCCCGCCGGACTTCTGGAACCTGGCGAGACGATCGAAACCACCGTCCGCCGCGAGCTGGCTGAAGAAACCGGCCTCGAGCTGACGCGGATTTTTGCCGCCAGCCCTCCGGTGATCGCCTCCGCCGGCATGTCCGACGAATCGGCCGTCGTCGTCTTCGTCGAATGCAGCGGAACGCCAAGCACCGCCGGTCTCGACGGCACCGAGGAAATCGAAGTCCTGGTTCTCGATTTCGAGCAGCTCCGTGCTCTGCGTCGCGCGCCCGGCAAATTCTCGGCCAAAGCCTGGCTCGTCCTGCTGCTGTTCGAAGCCCTCGGTGAAATTGCATGGCCGAAGACTCTGGATCATCCCGGTCAGCCGTCCTCGTCCAATCCAACATAGAGCCGCAACACCTGCCGGATCATTCGTCGGCTGTATTCATGATGCGCGAGGTCATCATCCGAATTGATTGAGTGCGGTCCCGCGAGCAGCGTTGCCATGAGAACATCTCCCGCGCCAGCGCCGGGTCGGCCTGCTCCGTCACCGGGAGCAGCGTTGCCAACACTGTCGCCGGCGCGAAATACCAGTTGGTGCGCCCCATGTCGAAATACCCCTCTGAAGGGGATGGTAATTTCACGAGCACCGCTTCAAGTAGACGTGTTGCCGCCGCCTTTTCCGTATACACTGCCGCTTCAGCCAGCAGTCCGAAGAGCTGAGCGCGCAGCAGGGCATCCTTTGTCTCGGTCGATCCGTCTCCTTCCTCTGCCGTCAATTGCGTGCGCTGCAGAATGCGCTGCATTGTCCGCTCGGCAGCAGCCACATCCGCCCGCGCCAGGTGGTAGCAGATTTCGGGAAGCATGCGCCGAACGTATCGTTTGAATTCCGGGTCAGGCGGGACTTCAAGCCGATTAAGAAGATCCTCTGCGACCCTGGGATCCCCGCGGGCAACGACAAGGCTCACCTGTACAGCACCGTATTCATCGGCCTTGTTCAGAAGTTTGACGGCCCTATCCACATCGACGTAAGCGTACGGTTCGGCCAGAATGAGATACATCCAGCTCGCGTTCGCATCACCCGGCCGTAGTGATTCTGTGACTGCCCGGGCATCGGCGAGCAGCCTCGCGGTCCCCGTCATGATTTCCAGCCAGTTGGCGATTCACCTATAATTCGTAATGAACATCGGTGCCAGCCCGCGGTTGTGGGTTGTCGCCGATTCGTGCAGTTCGCGTCTGTTTTTCGGGTTTTTCGCGCCTTTCGTGGTTTCACAATTCCCGCCGAACGTGTCCGTGAGTCAGCACACGAAACAATCCGCTCATTGAACCAAGGATGTTCCCATGGTCCGTGTCTACGTTTTCAATCGCGAAGGGACGCTGGTCGGGCCGGTGGATTCGCCGCGGGTGGAGCTGAGCGACGACGAATGGCGGCGGCGGTTGACCCCGGCCCAGTACCGGATCCTCCGTCACAAGGGAACCGGGCCGGCTTTCTGCGGCACCTTGCTCGACAACAAACAGGAGGGGGTCTATCACTGTCTCGGCTGCAAGCTGCCGCTGTTCTCGTCGAGCGCGAAATTCAACTCGGGGACCGGCTGGCCCAGTTTCTTTCAGTCGATCGCCACCGACAACGTCGCCATGCAGGCCGACGGCAGCCACGGGATGGAACGGGTCGAGATTCTCTGTGCCCGCTGCGGCGGGCATCTCGGCCACGTCTTCGACGACGGCCCCCGGCCGACCGGGCTGCGCTTTTGTCTCAATTCCGAATCGCTGGGTTTCACGCCGGCCGACCAGGTCGCCTCGCTGGCCGATCCGGCAGCCGAGCCGCAGAGCGCCGCGTCCGGCGCCAACCCGCGATCCCGAACGACGGCCACCGCGGTTTTTGCAGGCGGTTGCTTCTGGTGCACCGAGGCGGCCTTCGAACAGCTCGACGGAGTCCGCGACGTGCAGAGCGGATACGCCGGCGGCGCGGCGGAAACGGCCCATTATCGCCGCGTCTGCGACGGCGACACGGGGCATGCCGAGGCGATTCGCATCACCTACGATCCGAAGCGCATCAGCTACGACCGGCTCCTCGACGTCTTTTTCGACGCCCATGATCCGACGCAGCTCAACGGCCAGGGAGCCGACGTGGGGACGCAGTACCGCTCGGCGATTTTTTACGCCAATGACGACGAGAAGCGGGCCGCCGAGGCGAAGATCAGACAGCTCACCGCCGCCCGCGCATTTCCCCGCCCCATCGTCACGACGCTCGAACCGCTGAAGGAATTCTACCCCGCCGAGGAATACCACCAGGACTACGCCCGGCGGAACGCCGACCAGCCATACATCCGGTTCCACGCGATTCCCAAGGCCTGCAAGGTCCGCGAGAAACACGGCGATCTGATCAAAGGGAATTCGTGAAATTTCGGCGGGTGGAACAGATTCTTCGCGGGGATGCGTCGGGATGTGTTGAAATCCGCGTATTGTTCGATTGCCGTAGAATCGTATTCACCCGCCTCGCAAGGGGGCAGGGGTCTTGTTACGGCACTGTATGGTCTGTCCAGCCGTCCAGAGTTTTTCACCTGCCGGACGAGCCGGCAGGGGTCGCCTGCAAGGTCACTCGCCCGGCCGCTTCAGGCAGCGCAGCACGTCCAGCGTGCTGATGACGCCGACGAGCGTCCCCGAAGGGTCGACGACGAACAACCGATGG
>JBLMWR010000006.1:0-3430 GCA_050257335.1 Deltaproteobacteria bacterium
GGTTCAAGCAACTGGCTGACGAAACGGCGAAACGCGTCGCCGATCTCGAGTCGCGCAAGCTCGGGGAACCGAAAATCCGCGCCCTGTGGGACCGGGGCGAGCCCTCGCCGACGTACATTTACCGCCGGGGCGATTATCTGAGTCCCGGCCGGCTGGTGGGTCCCGGCGTTCCATCGGTCCTCACCGACGGGAAGACCCCCTTCGAAGTCATCCCGCCGTGGCCGGGGGCGAAGAAAACCGGCCGCCGCCTCGCCTTCGCCCACTGGCTCACGCGCCCAGGTCATCCGCTTGTCCCGCGGGTGATGGTCAACCGGTTATGGAAGCACCATTTCGGGACCGGGCTCGTCAAGACCCTCGACAACTTCGGCAAGACGGGGACGCCCCCCACGCATCCCGAGCTCCTCGACTGGCTGGCACGCGAATTCGTCCGTCGCGGATGGAGCGTCAAAGCCATGCACCGGCTGATGGTCACGAGCGCCACGTACTGTCAATCCTCGGCCGTCACGCCCGCGATCGAAACGGCCGACCCGGACAACGCCCTGTATTCGCGGATGCCCCTGCAGCGGCTGAGCGCCGACCAGCTCTATGACACGATGTTGGCGGTCGCCGGCCGGCTCGACGAGACCCGCTTCGGGCCCCCGGACGCCGTCGATGCGCGTCCCGATGGCCTCGTCGTGCCGCGCCGCACCGGGCGCGGCTGGCGGCGGAGCATTTATGTCCAGCAGCAGCGGAAGACGGTCGTCACGGGGCTGGAGAGCTTCGATTTTCCGCTGATGAATCCCAACTGCATCGAACGCCGCGACTCGACCGTTGTGCTGCAGGCGCTGCACCTGATGAATAATGGGATGGTTCACGAGCTGGCCGACGCGCTCGCCCGCCGCATCGAAAACGAGGCGGGAACCGGCCCGGCCCGGCAGATTGACCGCATTTATCTCGTGGCCCTGGGGCGCGCACCGGATGCCGAGGAACAGTCGCTCGGGGTGGAGTCCCTCGCCCGCCTCACCGACCGCTGGGCCACGCCGGCAGCGGGCAGCGCCCCGCCCGACCGTTCAGCCGCGGCGCACAAGGCGCTGGCGACGTACTGCCACGCGATCGTGAACTCGGCGGAGTTTTTGTATGTGGATTGAATTGGAAAGAGAGCGGGCGAAACAAGTTCCCTCTCCCTCTGGGAGAGGGTTAGGGTGAGGGCGGAGCGTCTCTGAATAAGCAAATGCGAAACGACCATCCATCGGCATCGAGAAATGCCATCCAACGGGCCCGCAAGTTGCGACGCGACTCGACGGTCCTGGAGCGGGTTCTCTGGGGATTGCTTCAAGCCGGACGCCTTCGCGGCCTGAAGTTTCGACGGCAACATCCGGTCGGGCCGTTTTTCGCCGATTTCTATTGTCACAACTGCAAACTGGTTGTTGAACTGGACGGCACGAGTCACGACGGGCGAGCAGATGCAGATCGCCGACGCGAGGCGTATTTGCGAAAGTGCGGGCTCAGCGTGTTACGCATCAGCAATGACAACGTTATGAACAATCTTGAAGGTGTGGCGAAGATGATTTTGCGGGCCGCGGGACCGCGCACCGAACCTGAGTCCAGGCTGACCTCACGGGCAGGCGCTGGAAACGACCGGGCGGAACGATGAAACATCCTATTCGTTGCGAAGGGTCGACATCATGAAGTGCAGCCAAGAGACGTGCCGCCCTCACCCCGACCCTCTCCCAGAGGGAGAGGGAGAACGCGCGAGTTTGCCGGTCGATCGAGATTCACACGTGCTTCCTGATCAATCCCTTCCCCGATCCGAGCACGTGCCTCCTGCCCGCGGGACTACGAACGGCCTGCCCCGCCGGAGTTTTTTTGGGCATGTCGCCGGGGGGATTTATGGGGCAGCGCTGGCGGCGCTGCTGGGCCGGGATCTGTACGCCGACGAACCGGGGAACGCGCGGCAGGTTTTTGACCTGAAACCGAAGCCGCCGCATTTCGAGCCGAAGGCCCGGGCCGTCATTCATCTGTATATGAACGGCGGACCGAGCCAGATGGACCTGTTCGACCCCAAGCCGATGCTCGACAAGCTGCACGGGACGCAGCATTTCAAGGAAATCGCCGGCGAGATCGAGAATGTCAAAGACGCCGGTTCGATCATGCGCTGCCCCTACAAGTTCGCACAGCACGGCCAGTCGGGGACGTGGGTCTCCGACGTCATGCCGCACCTGGCCAAACAGGTGGACGACATCGCTCTCATCCGCTCGCTGTACACGACGAACCTGACACACGAACCGGCAATCTACCTCATGCAGACCGGCAAGATGGGGCCGGGGCGTCCGTCGCTGGGGTCGTGGGCCGTGTTTGGCCTGGGGAGTGAAAACCGGAACCTGCCGGCATACGTCGTCCTCGACGATCCGCTGGGGCTGCCGATCAACGGCGTCGAAAACTGGCAGTCGGGCTTTCTTCCCCCGCTCTACCAGGGGACGCGCTTCAAAGCCACCGGCTCGCCTGTCCTCAACCTGCAGCCCGAGGTCGAGCGCCCGGCGGAAATCGTGGCGATGGAGCGCGACCTGCTCGCGCAGCTCGATGCGGCCCACAGGGGGAAGCGCCCCGGCAACCCGAAGCTCGACGCCCGCATCGCCAGCTACGAGCTGGCCGCGCGGATGCAGCTCGCCGCCACGGACGCCCTTGATCTTTCACACGAGACGCAGGCGACGCTCGACATGTATGGAATCGGGAAGCCGGCGACCGAATCGTATGGCCGGCGCTGTCTGATCGCCCGCCGGCTCATCGAGCGCGGGGTGCGCTTTGTGCAGCTCTACATCAACGGCCAGATCTGGGACAACCACACGAACCTCGCCAACGATTTGAAGACCGCCTGCGAGCGGACCGATCTGCCGATCGGCGGCCTGCTGCGCGACCTGAAGCAGCGCGGGCTTCTCGACAGCACGCTGGTGATCTGGGGGGGCGAATTCGGGCGGCTTCCGATCGCCCAGCTCCCCAAGGACAAGAACGAAAAGAACGCCGGTCGCGACCACAACAAAAACGCCGCCTGCACCTGGTTCGCCGGAGCCGGGATCAAAGGGGGAACGGTTCACGGCGCCACTGACGAGCTGGGGTTCGCCGCCGTGGAAGGGAAAGTGAGCGTCCCTGACTGGCACGCCACGATTCTGCACCTCCTGGGGCTGCATCACGAGAAACTGTTCATCGAACTGAACGGCCTCAACGAGCGCCTCACCGGCGTCAACCCTGCCCGGGCGGTGAAAGAAATCCTGGCGTAACGCTTCCTGGTCCCGCCTTCAGGGGGTTTCCCATTCGTGTCAATCGGAATTGAGAAGAAATCGGTTTTCGTAATACGAACCGTCTGAATCTTCGTGCGCCGCGCAGATTGTCAATTTGGATAGATACGGAAAAAAGAACCGCGGATGACGCGGATACGCGCGGATAAGGACAGGCG
>JBLMWR010000007.1:0-4784 GCA_050257335.1 Deltaproteobacteria bacterium
GCCGGCCCAGTTGTGGAACGAAGGATCGACGATCTTGTACGCCGAAAACATGCCGGCGGCGTCGGTGATCGCCACGTGGCAAATTTCCCCCCGCCATCCCTCCACCAGCGACGCCGCCAGAGAATTCGGCGCCAGCGGTCCGCAGGTTGCCGACTCGGCCCCCCGGGGAAGTGTCGAGATCTGTTCCTGCAGAAAGTCGACCGAGCGCTGACATTCCAGCCATCGGACGTAGGCCCGCGCGAAAACGTCCCCCGAGCGGACGGCGGAAATGGGAATGTGCGCAAAGCGATAGATTCCGGAGGGAAAGTCGTGCCGCACGTCGCGCTCAGCCCCGCAGGCGCGCGCGGCCGGCCCGACCAGACCCAGGGCGTTGCAGTCGGCGAGGGAGACGGTGCCGGTGTCTTCGAAGCGGGCCAAAACCGAAGTGGCGTCGAAGAGGAGATTGGCGGCGCCGGTGAGCCCCTGTTTCGCGGCCAGGGTGCGCTCCTCCATTTGCCGGACCTGGTCGTCGGTGATGTCGAAGCGGACGCCGCCGGGGATGAGGGCGGAGCGGCCGAAACGGTTTCCGCACCAGAGGCCGGTCATGTTGAGCCAGTCGCCACGGAGCCGCCCGCAGTATGACGCCGTGGGGAGATAAGCCACGTCGGTCGCCAGCCCCCCGAGGTCTCCGGTGTGGTTCGCCAGGCGCTCCAGTTCCAGGCCGATGCCGCGAAGGACATGGGCGCGGGCGGGAACGCGGCAACCGGCGAGGGCCTCGACCACTTGGCAATACGCCATTGTATGACCGATCGACGTGTCGCCGGCCGCCGTTTCCATGTAGTGAATGGTCCGCTTGTTCGGACCGCCGACGAGCCGCCGTTCGATCCCCCGATGCTGATACCCCAGCGAGATTTCCAGATGAAAGACCGTTTCGCCGTGGCATTGAAAGCGGAAGCTGCCCGGCTCGATGACGCCGGCGTGGATCGGGCCGACGGCAACCTGGTGAACTTCTTCGCCGGTCATTCGGAAGTAATCGATGACCGAAGGGGGAATAAACGCGCCGGCCTTCCGCGACCACAGTTCGTGCCCTTCGCGGTACGAATGGTGAAAGCGGATCGGTTTGAGCCAGGGGTGGCCTTCGGGGACGATCCCCCATTGCTCGGCGATCTCGCGTTCGAACCAGTGCGCCTGGGGGCAGTCGGGAGTCAGCGATGGATAGCGATCGAGCACCGAAGCCGAAAGGCACGCGAGCGTCCCATGCTCGTCGTCGGCAAGGATTGCATAGAGCCGCGTTTGGCCCGACTTGTCGGGAGTTCCGAAAAGTGCCGAGAGGCGGTCGCCGCCGCGCGTTTTTTCCCAGATCGCCGCGAGAAAGGCGGTGATGTCGACGTCCGGGACGTCCTCGAGCCGGACGGCTTGGGCGTTGTGGAGCGAGAGAAGACTGGAAGTGTTCATGAGCCGCCTCCCAGCAACCCGGCGGCGGTGCGCAGCATGTTGTTGAGGAAGGGAGGGATGTAGAGTCCCAGCTCGAGAGCCATGAGGCCCAGAATCACCGGGGGAACAATCATCGACGGTGATTCACGGGGGCGCGACTGGGGCGCGGTCCCCGCTTCTCCCTGGGCCATGTTGAGCACGATCGTCGCCATCCCCACGAAAATCAGGACGAGCAGCGCGAGGTACAGGGCGGCGACGAATCCCCGTCCCTGGTCGAGGGCGGCTTTGAGGATCGTGAATTCGCTCAGGAAAACACCGAAGGGGGGCGACCCGGTGATCGCCAGAAAGCCGGCGATCCAGAGAGCCGTCGTCCACGGGACCACCTGATTCATCCCGTGGATCATCGCCGACTGCTTGGTCTTATAAAACGCCAGGATGTTTCCGGCGACGAGGAACAGCATGGCCTTCGTGACCGAGTGATTCACGGCGTGCAGCAGCATCCCGAAGGTTCCATCGCGACCCCCCAGTCCCGTCCCGAGCGCCAGAATTCCCATGTGCTCGACGCTGGAATACGCCAGCATGCGTTTGAAGTCGGCCTGGCCGACGATGAAGATGCCGGCGACCGCCATCGACAAGAGCCCGAAGCCGAGCAGCAGTTCGCGGGTGAAATCGCCGTGGCCTGCGGCAACGCACACCTGGTGGGCCCGCAGGATTCCCAGAAAGGCGCAATTGAGGAGCGCGCCGGAGAGGAGCGCCGAAACCGAGGAGGGGGATTCGCTGTGGGCGTCGGGGAGCCAGGTATGCATGGGCGCCAGCCCCATCTTGGTTCCGTAGCCCACCAGCAGAAAAACGAAAGCCGCTTTTAACCACGTTGCGTCGAGCGAAATTGCCACGGCGCTGAGGTTGCCAACCGAAAGTCCCACGTGTTCCGTTCCACCGGCGGGGGTGGCGGCGACGGCCAGAAGGAAGTTGCCCAGCAGTGCGAGGGCGATCCCCACCGAGCAGATCAGCAGGTACTTCCATGTGGCTTCGAGGGAACGGTGCTGGCGGTGAAAATAGATCAGCGGGGCGCTGACGAGGGTGGTGGCCTCGACGGCGACCCACAGGAGGCCGAAGTGCTGACATTCGGTGACCAGCGTCATCGCCGACAAAAACAGCAGCAGACAGCCAGTGAAGACCGCTTCGGGAGCATTCCGGAAATAAAATCCCTCTTCCACGTCCTGATGGCTCTCCTCGTGCTCGCGCCGCAGATACCCGACGGTGTAGAATGATGACAGCAGAAACAGCAGACTCACGATGCTGAGGAACAGGAGCCCCGTGGCATCCAGCGCCAGCCAGGCATCAGGATCGTCGAGAGGGGCCTTGAAACCGTCGGGTTTCAGCCAAAGCGACAGCGTCAACCCGCTGTGCACCAGAGCGGTCCCCACGACCAGCAGGCGGCGGACCGCGTCGGAACGGACGGCGAACGCAGCCGCGCCTGCGGCAAAGGGAACCAGAAACAGCGCGTATGCCTGCATGCCGTCAGTCCTTGAGCACCGTCAACTGGTCGACGTCCATGTGGTCGAATTCGCGGCTGATGTGGAAGATGGCGATTCCCATGACGAACACCGCCACGAAGACATCCAGCAGAATTCCCGTTTCGACCAGCCACGGCTGATCGCGGACGAGCGTGACGCCGAAAATGTAAATCCCGTTTTCCATCACCAGATAGCCCAGCACCTGCGTCAGCGCCTTGTTGCGACTGATGATGAGGAGCAGTCCGATCAGAATGGAGAACACCGACACGGGGACGGCCAGTTGCGACCCGACCGACTCCTGCAAACGGGCGGGCAGCTCCAGCCGCGTCCCCACCCACAGCGAAAACGCCAGAAACAGGATCCCCAGCAGGATCGACGCCGAATACCCGATGATCGGCTGGAGCTCGCGCTTGATGCCCGCGGTCCGTTCAGCCCGCAGCAGGAACCGGGGGAAGACGACGCCTTTGAGCACGATGCTGGCCAGGGCCAGGACGATGGCGCTCAGGGCGTGGCCCTCTTCGGGCAGAGTCAACGGCAGAATCCCCAGCAGGATCCCCTGCGCCGCCACCAGATGAATACACGAGCGGCGGCGACTGGAACCCAGCAGTGTCAGGTTCGTGAGGACCACGAAAATCAGGATAAATTGGACAACTGACGACATCCGTCACCCTCCCCAGCGGCCCAGAATCAGAGAGAGCGCCGACAGGGCGCCGGCCCCCACCAGAAGCTGCGGGATCCGCAGCAGCCGCAAGCGGGCCATCGACGACTCGATCAGCCCCACGACAATCGCCAGCACGATCAGGCCCGCGCCGTCGACGAGGACGCCGGCAGCCCACGTCAGGGGAGAATAGGCAAAACTGAAATGCGGCGGGAGAATCAAATCGATGATCAGCGAACCGAGTACCCACAGCTTGAGGGCCGCTCCGTAGAAGATGAAACCCAGGTCGGGGCCGCTGTGGTCGAGCACCATGACTTCGTGAATCATCGTCAATTCGAGGTGCGTATTGGGATCGTCCACAGGAACGCGCGCGTTCTCCGTCAGAAAGACGACGACGAGAGCCGCGACCACCGCCGCCAGGACCATCCCCGAGCTCATCCACAGGCCGAGCCCGACCGCGTTCTGCATCTCCGACAGCGACAGCTTCCCGGTCTCGCGGGCGATGCTGGCCAGGCCGAGGATCAGGGCCGGCTCGGCGAGGGCCGAGTAGAGGACTTCACGGCTGGCCCCCATCCCTTCGAAGCTCGACCCGGTGTCGAGGGCCGCCAGGACGGTGAAAAACCGCATCAGCCCCAGCAGGTAGGCGAAGAGGATGAGATCGCCCTGGAAGTGCAATGGGGCCGGCGCGTTTCCGAATGGGACCAGAGTCAGGGCCGTCAGCACCGAAGCGAGGCCGATGATGGGTCCGGCGCGAAAGACCCAGGAGGTGGTGCGGCTGTAGACCGCCCCCTTGTGGAAGTATTTCCACAGCTCGTAATAGGGCTGTAACCACATCGGCCCGTGCCTGCCGGCAACGAACGCCTTTGTACGGTTGATCACCGTCAGCAGAAACGGCGCACACACCAGGGCCAGCAGCAGGTTGAGCAACGAATACGGGTTCAACGCGAAACTCCGCGGTATGTCGATCGTTTACGCGACGCCGAAACTCCAGAACAGCAGGAAGACGATCGTGATTGCTACGTACAGGACGTACAGGTGCAACCGGCCGTGTTGCAGCCAGCGCAGCCGCAAGATGATGTTGTTGATGCCGCGGAAAACGGGGGCGTACATGAGTTCGCGGTTCATGTCAGGGGTCTCCGTCCAGAGCAGGGCCACTTTGGCGAACAGGCCGCTGGGGCGGACGATGTCCTGGCGGG
>JBLMWR010000008.1:0-6571 GCA_050257335.1 Deltaproteobacteria bacterium
GAACGCCATCGAGAGCACGGCCATCACGCCGGCCACCGCCCAGGGGAGCAGGCCCCGGCGGAAGAGGCCCAGCAGCGAGGCGGCGGCCGCCACGCTCCCCGCCCCGACGAGAACGAGCCAGTGCGGCAGGCGCCCCGCGGCGAAACCGTTCAACAGGTACAGGTCGACGCCGCCGCAAATGACCGCCGCCGCCAGATGAATCAGGATCAGATGCTGCGGTGAACGCTGGCGGACGAACGTAAGGAAGGGAGCCTCGACCTGCCCCGAAAGAATGCTTTCCAGCCCGCGGCCGACGATCAGGCAAAGGGGGGGGACGGCCGGCAGAAGATAGGGCGGCAGCTTGCAGCTCGACCCGCTGAAAAACACGAACGTCCAGGCCGAAGCGAGCAGCAGAAAACCAACGTCCCGCGTGCGCCACGGCCGCGTCGACCCGCCGCGGTCGGTCAGAAACGCGAACACCGCCGGGAACAGGATCGAACAGGGGAGCATGCCGATGAGAATGACGGGGATGTAATACCACCACGGCTCGGTGTGCGACAGTCCCGAGACGAAGCGGTTTACGTGATGCGTCCAGAGAAAGTCGATCAGAAAGCCGCTCTGGCGGGCGTTCACCAGCAAAAACCAGGGAAGCGTGAGGAACGCTCCGATCGCCGCATACAAGACCCAGAACCGGAACCGGACGGCGGGGTACCCGGTCAGCCAGCGATTGGCCAACAGCGGTGGCAGACAAAGAATGACGGCGACTGGTCCCTTGGAGAGCACCCCCAGTGCGCAGGCGACGGCGGAGACGATCCACCACCACACATTGAATTCTGATCTGCGGCCGGCGAGGTACCCGGTCAAGAGGCACACCGTCGTAAACAGCATCAGCAGCGTGTCGATGAAGACGAAGCGCCCCGAGATCAGAAAACCGAAGCAGGAGAGCATCGACAGCCCGCCCAGCCAGGCGGCGGAATAGCTGATCAGCCGCGCCCCCAGGGCGTAGGTCGCCACCACCGTCAGCATGGCGGCCAGCGCCGGGACCAGCCGCGCCGACGATTCCGAGACGCCGAACGCGCGGAAGCTCGCCGCGGTCAGCCAGTACAGCAGCGGGGGTTTGTCGAGATACGGCTTTCCGAACCGGGTGGGAACGACGTAGTCCCCCGATTCGAGCATTTCCCGCGAGACCTCGGCGTAACGGCTTTCATCGGGATCGATCAGCGGGTACGACAGGTTGGGGACGAGCATCAGAGTGGAGACGAGCGCGAGCAGGATCCCGGCGGCCCAGCGGGCACGGCGCTTGAGGGGGATCTTGACCTTCGAGTCGGGGGCCGAAAAGACGACCTTCGACCACCAGAACCGGATCAGCGTGGCGAATATCGGAACGACGTGCAATATCGAAACTTTGCTCTCGCCGCGCACCCGCGGATAATGACTCACCCCCACCTCGGTGACCGAGTGCCCCGCCAGGCGGGCCCGGGTGAGCAGCTCGGCGTTGATGAAAAAGTCGTTCGATTCCAGTCCCAGGGCCAGCATCTGATCGCGGCGGAGGATCTTCAGGGCGCAGTCGCAGTCGCGGACGCGAGTGCCGAGCAGCGCCCGAACGAGCAGGTTGTATCCGCGCGAATAGAGCTTGCGGGTCCAGTGGTCCTGGCGGTCGATGCGGAACCCGCACACGAGGTCGAACTCTTTCGCGGACGGAAGGAGCCGGGCCAGCTCGCGCAGGTCGAACTGGCCGTCAGCGTCGGTGAAGGCCACCCGGTCGAAACGCGCCTCGCGAAACCCGCGGCGGAGGGCGGCGCCGTAACCGGCGTTGCGACCCTGCGACACCAGGCGCACCCGCGGACAGGCGCGGGCTTCTTCTGCGGCGATCGCCGCCGTCGCGTCGTTGCTGCCGTCGTCGACGACAAGAACTTCGTAGGGGATGGCCAGCTCGTCGAGGGCGGCCACGGCGGCACGGATCGAGTGGGCGATGGCCGCCGCCTCGTTGTAGGCCGGCAGGATCAGGGTCAGGCCGCCCGCCACTGCGGCGTCGATCCTTCCTGGTTCAGTTTTTCGCGGGAAATCGGTCGTGTCGGCACTGCCAGGGCAAATGATGGAGTTCATGGTCAGGGAGAACGGCCTCTCGGTTCGGTGGGTCCGACCTGTTCGGCTACGGCGCGCGTCTGTTAACGAAGGATGTGTGGGAAAGTGGTGCGGTGTACTACGCGAATCGGGAAAGCGGGTCAAGATGTTTACACTCGAAATCTCCCCAAAAGCTGTTTGGGCGCATCAGGTTTCCGCCGGGACGACGAACCTGCTCTTGACCGGCCGCAGGCGGCGGCGTATACGGCTCTACCCGGCAGCCGTTCTTTGTGGCAGCATCCTCGATCTCCATGCGAATTCTGCAGCGCTACGTTTTGAACGACCTGCTCCGGGTCTTCGGGCTGGCGATCTCCGTCCTGACGGTGCTCCTGGTGTTCATGGGGGTGGCGGGAGAAGCCGCGAAGAACGGGCTGGGGGCCAGCCAGATCGTCCAGATCATCCCCTGGATCATCCCCAGCCTGCTCCCGTACACCATTCCCGCCACGCTCCTGCTCACCGTGTGCATCGTCTACGGGCGGATGGCGGGGGACCACGAGATCTGGGCCATTAAAGCGGCCGGCATCAACGTCTTCGCGGTGCTGGGGCCCTCATTCGTGATGGGGGCCGTCCTGAGCCTGGCAACATTCATCCTCACGGACCAGTTCATTCCGATGGGGAGGGCTCGCATCGAGCGGATCGTCACGCTGGCGATGGAAGACATTTTTATCGATCTCCTGCGCGCCAATAACGCTTACAACGACCCCGCGCACGGCATTTCCATCGTTGTGACGCGCGTCGACGATCGCGCCCGGAAAGGCCCCCGGCGGGAGGGCGAAGCGGAAGGAGAGCCGCGGCTGATCAACCCGATCTTCCGCTACCGGCCGCCGAATGGCGAGGTGTCCACGATCACCGCGCGCGAGGCGACGGTGCGGTTCGACATGCACGAGCAACTGGTTTGGCTCACGCTCCGTGACGGCCACCTGGAGACCCATGGCGGCGAAGGCGCCACGTTCGAAGAAGAGCGCCAGGCGTTCCCGATGCCGGCTCAGACCGACACCCTCAGGGCCCCCCGCAACATGACCATCGACGGGATCCGCCGCGAGCTGGCAGGGCTGATCCGCGAGCGCGAAGAGGCGCTGCAGCGGCAGATCATTCGCACGGTGCTGGCCCTTTCCGAAGGGGCCTTCGACCGGCTTTCGGTTGCCGAACTGCAGGGCGCCGACACCAAAGAGAGCCTCCGCGCCGAACGCCAGCGCAAATTGCGCACTGAAATCCACGGCCGCGTGGCCCTCTCGTGCAGTTGCTTCTTTTTCGTGCTGATCGGCAGCCCCTTCGCGATCATCTGGGGCAAGCGGCAGTTTCTGACGAATTTCGCCCTGTGCTTCGCGCCGATTCTGCTCGGCTACTATCCCGTCGTGCTCTTGACGATGAACCTGTGCCGGGATGGCGTGATCGAGCCCGCCTGGGGGATGTGGGTCGCCAATGCGGGACTGCTCGCCACGGCGTTCGTCGTGCTCCGCAGGGCGTTTCGGAATTGACCTCGGTCGCAGGATGGGTTTATCAACCGGCAGGATCGGCTTCCAAGCCCGTCCGTCCCTGAAAATTGCCTGCGGTTGGCGGAACCACAGACATCTCGACTCTCTTCCCCGGACGATCGTCACGCACGGGCCTGGAAGGCCATGCTACGCGGCCGGGGCACTCGCGCGGCACGCCCACGCCCTTCGCAAAGGCGCAGGGCGTGCCACCCAGGCTGCCGGGCGGAAGCGCTGTCCACGCTAATCATCCGCGCGGATGATGTGCAGACGTTCGCCTTCGATGCGGTACGCCAGACCCGCGGGGTTCAGCAGGCCGCTGAGGATGTCCCCCACCGTCGTGTTTTCGAGCTTGAGCGCCCTGGGCTCGGCCAGTCGCGCCGCCGCCTGGCCAAGTTCGTCGCGGTCGACTGTGATGCGCGCCCCCGCCATTTCCGCCACGCTCACCAGAATCTCCTCCAGCGGTTTGGAACGGGGCTGATCGAAACGGGTGATGGGCTGTTTGAGCGCGGCGGCCAGGTCGATCTTGCGGACCGTCGGGGCCGGCGGTTCCGGCGCGAAATCGGGGTCGATCGGGCGATCGTCGTCGCCCTGCTCGCCCGGGAGAGCGTCGCCGGCCAGTGGCAATGGGCTGTCTCCTCCCGCTCCCGGTTCGGAATCATCGAGCGGCGCCTCGCCGTCGTTCGAGGGGAGGGCTCCGTGTTCGTCCGACGGTTTTTCGGGCGCGGGGGCTGGCTGCGGTGCATCGTGCGCCGCCTGCCCGTCTCCGGCGGTGCTCGCCGCCGGAGCGCTCGCGCGGTCCGCGGCGACCTGCCGGCTGGCGTCGTCGGAAGCTCCTGTCGTGCCCGCCGAACGTGGCAGGAAGATCACCGCGAGGAGCACGGCGATAAGGGCCGCCGCTGCCCCCAAAGTCAAGACTGCGCGCCGGCGATCGGCGAAAATGCGCCGCACGAAGGCTTGCGCCTGTGGTGGAGCCGAGGGTGACGCCGGTGTGGCGGCGGACGCCGCACCGGCGGTTTGTGACGCCGCGGCGCCGCGCTGTCCGATAGCGCCGTCGGTTTCTTTTGAAGCCGTTCCCTGTTGCCCGGCCGGTTCGCGCACGCCGGCGGGGGGGACTGCCGGCGGCTGGCGTTGTGCCCGTTCGACAGCCAGTTCCCCTTTCCGCTCGACGATCCGCAGCGTATCGCCGCATTCGGGGCAATCGACCTGCCGCCCCACGTACAGTTTCTCGCGGACCCTCAGCCGCGACGAACAGTGCGGACAGGCGAAGTGAAAGGGGTCCATGTGATTGCCGTGGAAAAAGAAATCAGACGGTCAGGGTCCATAGGCGGCGCAGTCGCCGGACCAGCCCCTTGGGGCTGTCCCATTGAGTGCCGGAACAAAACCGAGATCCGAAATCTCCATTCCGACTACTATCGGTTGAGCAGATTGGGTCCCGCCTGCCGGGTGGGACGTCGCCTGCAGATTGTTGCCACAAGCGGAGCTGAACCCGTCGTATCGGAAACAGCTACGGGACGTCTCGGGTGGTGTTCATTGCGGCCGGTGCGCCAAGTCCCGCCCGGCAGGCGGGACCTGCTTTCGCGCGGCCGCCTCGCTATTTCCCCGCCGGCTGCAGCGGGAACGGTTTGAGGTTCTTGTCTTTCGCGTTGTCGGCGCTCGTAACCGTCGCAATCTTTTTCTCTTCGTCCACGATCAGGACGAGTTTCCCGTTGGGGTTCCTGGCATCTTTCGTCTTGTCAACCAGGATCTTGTGCAGGACTGCCGTCGCGGGGACATTCTCCATCGCGAATTGCTGCCGCTCGTTCTGCGTGACGCCGACGAGTTTCATGTTCGGACCATCAAGCTTGATTTGCACGCCAATTTCTCCGCCGATGAAATCCATTGCGGCGAAGAGAAAGTCGTCGTGAAAGTCGACCGAGATCTTCTTCTTCAGCCGGTCGGCGATTTTGTCGGGGAGCTTCTCGCCGGCGGCCACGGGCCGCGCCGGGGCGGCCGACGCCTTGCCGTAGTCCGGCAGCGTCGTCTGATTCCAGGCGAACAGGGTTCCGACGGCCAGGTTCGGGCCGGCCCGCTCGGGCAGCTCCACCTGCATCGTCACCAGCCGATGGCTGTTGTTGAAATGCGTCACCTCCTGCACGACCTTCATCATCGCCGGGTAGCGCCCCACGATTTTCTTCTCGCCCAGTTTCTTGGGGTCGGTCTTGCGCGCGATGCTCAGAATCTCGGCGGGAAGCCCGGCGAGCTTCTTCTTCAGGTCGGCTTCGAGCTTGGGAGGAGAGCGCGACAGCCGGTTGCGGACCAGGAGGCTCGAGGTCAGGTTGTCTGAATTCTCCGCGTCCCCCAGGTGCAGACTCCAGGCGATGGTTTCGATGTCATCGCCTAGAAAATCGAGAACTCCTTCCAGCAGCTTCTGGGCGTTGTCGGGGGCGAGGTTTTTCATCCCCAGCCGCACGTCCTCCAGCTCGCACAAGAGAGTGAAGTGCTTCTTGCGGTCGGTCTTCGGGAGCAGCGCCTGGATTCCGTCGGAGGTGATCGAGGCCCCCCCGGCCGACTGCACGAACGAATCGACCATGCTCCTGGGGGCGCTGGCAAACGTCCGCGTGTCGAGAATCATAAAGGCCCGTTCGGGACCGACGTAATGCTGCCGGGGCTGGTCGATCAGCTCGCCGTCGAACTTGTCGATCAGCTCCGACTTCTTCATGTCGTTCTTTGTGCGCACGACGCAGGCCAGGTCGAATTCGTCGCGGCTGATGGGGATCAGCGCGAAGAGCACTTCTTCGATCTTCGACGGCTCCAGCAGGCAACGGGTCTTGATGGTGTTTTCCAGCCACACCCCCAGGGGCCCGAGGCACGCTCGAAATTCTTCGGCCGAGCCCCCCGCCTGCCACAGATCGGCCGGGCGGAGGTGGATGACGATCCGGGCCCCTTCCGGAACAGGCGTCAGCGCGATCGGTTTGGGCGCTTGCAGATCCTGCTCTGCTTCCTCGGCAATGCTC
>JBLMWR010000009.1:0-3888 GCA_050257335.1 Deltaproteobacteria bacterium
GATCGGCACCCCGTGGTGCCTCACCGTCGACGGCCAGACCCTGCAGGACAAGACGGTGACCCTCCGCGACCGCGATACGCTCGAGCAGGCGCGGCTGCCGGTGGCCAGGGTGGTGGATGAATGTGCGGGCCGGCTCCGAAGGTAGAAGATAGCGACTTGGCGATCGGGGGGCTTACGCCCCCCCCGCTCGCCAGAGAAGTATCATGCAGCCTTGCATCAGCCTGACGGCGCTGGGGCCGGCGGAGGGACACGCACGAGGCAAGCCCCGCGGCTGAACACGCAAGCCCTTTACGACACCCCGGTCAGGTCGGTATGCTTTTATGTAACGTATCTTTGATCCGACGACCGCATTGCGCTCGGCCCGGGGGCTGTTCCTCACAGCCTTCCTCCCGGCCGCAGGAGAATTCACAAATGAGACGCGACGTTTTCGGCATGCGGTCGGCCGAAGTGCTGATCCTGGCGGCACTTCCGAGGGTCTCAAGCCGTGCAGCTGCTGCCGATGAGAAACCGGCGGCGACCGGCCCCGTCAGCTTCTACCGACAGGTTCGGCCGATTCTGCAGCGCAACTGCACCGGCTGCCATCAGCCGGCCAAGGCGGGGGGCAAGCTGGTTCTCACCTCGTACGGCGGGGCGAAAGCCGGGGGCGAGCAGGGCGTGGGGTTCGAAGCCGGCAAGCCGGACGAGAGCCTCTTGGTCGAGTTCATTTCCGGCGACAAGCCGGCGATGCCCAAGAATGCTCCGCCAATCCCGAAGGAGCAGGTGGCGCTCATCAGCCGCTGGATTGCCGAAGGGGCCAAAGACGACACGCCCGCAGAAGTTCAGGACACGATCAGCCCCGAGAATCCGCCGGTCTACCACAGCCCGCCGGTCATCTCGGCAGTGGCGTATTCTCCCGACGGCCAGTTGATCGCCATTTCGGGATTCCGCGAAATTCTGCTGCACAAGGCGGATGGCAGCGGGCTGATCGGCCGCCTCGTCGGGCGGTCGCAGTACATCACTTCGCTCGCCTTTTCGCCCGACGGCAAACTGCTGGCGGCGACTGGCGGGAATCCCAGCCTGTTCGGCGAGATCCAGTTCTGGAATGTCGCCGAGAAGAAGCCCGAACGCTCGACGACCGTTACTACCGACACGCTTTTCGGCGGCCGGTTCAGCGACGATGGCACGCTGTTCGCGTTCGGCGGCGCCGACAACAGCGCGCGCATCGTGCGGGTCAGCGACGGCGAGCAGATCCTGAAGTTCGACGCGCACGCCGACTGGGTCATGGGGGCCGCCTTTTCGGTCAACATGAAGCATATGATCACCATCAGCCGCGACCGGTCGATGAAGCTGTCGATCGTGGAAAGCGGCCAGTTCGTGGACAACATCACGAGCATTACTCCGGGGGCCCTGAAGGGGGGCTTGCAGGCGCTCAGGCGGCATCCGAAGAAGGACGAGCTGCTGATTGGCGGCTCGGACGGCGAACCCAAGTTGTACAAGATGATCCGCACGCAGGTTCGCGTCATCGGCGACGACTTCAATCGCCTGAAGAGTTACGATCGCATGGCGGGGAGGATATTCGCCCTCGATTTCAACGCCGACGGCACGAAGTTCGTCGCCGGCTCGAGCAGCGGCGCCAGCGGCATGGTGCGGATTTACAGCACCGACGATGCCAGGCTGCTGCACGAGCTGAAGGGACACGCGCGGGGCGTCTTTGCCGTGGCGTTCTCGCCGGATGGCAAACACGTCGTCACGGGCGGCTTCGAAGGCAAAATCCGGATTTTCGACGCAGAGAGCGGGAACCTGGAGAAAGAATTCATACCGATAACGGTAACGCCGGCCGTAGCGTCGGCGAAATGAGTAATGATGTCGATGAAGTTGGAGTCCCGGCTGCAGGCGGCGGAACGCAGCGAACTGCCTGTCGGCGGGTCTCCAGCGACGGCGGAGTCAACAATCAAGTCATCCGGGGTGCGTGCAATGTCCAAAGGATTTTCGATGAACGCTCAATCGAAGTGGGTTGACCGGCTCGCCCTGCTCGCGGGTCTTGCCGCTCTGTACCTCGTGGCAAGCCTTTCGCCGGCTCGCGCCGAGCCGCCCCCGCTCCCGCCGATCGTCGAGCTGAGCGTCTTTCCGGCGAAGTTGGAATTGAACGGCATCCGCGACAGCCGCCGCCTGCTGGTTTCGGGCAAAACCGCCGACGGGCAGACGGTCGATTTGACACTCGACGCGCAGGTTGTTCCGGAAGGAGACGCGATCGCCGTCGAGGGTGACGGCTATATCTCGCCGCGCAAGGAAGGGACCGCGAAGCTCGTCGTGAAAGCCGCGGGGAAGGAAATCGCCGTCCCGGTAGAAGTCAAGGACGCCAAACCGTCGCCCGTCAGCTTCGTGCGCGAGATCCAGCCGTCGATGAGCAAGGTCGGGTGCAATGCCGGGACGTGCCACGGGGCGCAGGAAGGAAAGAATGGCTTCAAGCTGACGCTCCGCGGATACGACCCGGAGCTCGATTACTTCGCCCTGGTAGACGATCTGTCGGGCCGGCGATTCAACCGCTCGCTTCCCAGCCAGAGTCTGATGCTGCTGAAACCCACGCAGGGCGTCCCGCACGTGGGGGGCTTTCTGTTCGACGAGGACTCGCGGTACTACAAGCTGATTCACGCGTGGATCGACGAAGGATGCCAGTTCGACAATCAGAAGCGGGTGGCGCGGCTGGAAGTTTTCCCGAGCAGCCCCGTCATCGACCGCGAAGGGCGCAAGCTGCAGCAGATCGTCATTGCGCATTATCCCGACGGTACGAGCCGCGACGTGACCCGCGACGCCGTCTTCAGCAGCAGCAACTTCAACGTGGCGACCGTGACCAACAGCACGGGCAACAGCGGGGTGGTGGAATCGATCCGCCGCGGCGAGACGGCGATTCTGGTGCGGTACGAAGGGGCCTACGCCGCCAATCAGATCACCGTGCTGGGGGACCGGACGGGCTTCGCGTGGGCGGACAGTCCCGAATTCAACTTCGTGGACAAACACATCAACAACAAGCTGAAAAAGATGAAAACCCTGCCGTCCGAGCTGTGCACCGACGCCGAGTTCCTGCGGCGGATTTCGCTCGACCTGACGGGGCTTCCCCCGACGCTCGAGCAGGTGAAGGCGTTTCTGGCGGACCCCCGCGATTCGCAGGCCAAGCGCAACGCGAAGATCGACGAGCTGCTGGAAACGTCCGAATACATCGATCACTGGACGCTCAAATGGAGCGACCTGCTTCTGGCCAACCGCAAGTTTGTCAGCGAGAAGGGGGTGTGGGGCTACCGCAACTGGATCCGCAGCGCCATCGCCGTGAACCGGCCCTACGACAAGTTCGTGACCGATCTTGTGACGGCCAACGGCAGCACCTACCAGAACCCCGCGGCCAACTATTACCGCGTATCGCGCGAGCCCAGCGCGGCGATGGAGAATCTCACGCAGGTGTTTCTCGGCACTCGTTTCAGTTGCAACAAGTGCCACGACCACCCCTTCGAGCGGTGGACGCAGGGGCAGTATTACCAGCTTTCGGCGTACTTTGCCGGGGTAGGGCGCAAGCCCGGGACGATTCCCGAAGAAGAGGTGGTCTTTCCGCTGAGGAGCCCGCAGGCGGTCGTCAACCCGCGCAGCAACGTGGCGGTGTCAGCGAAGTTTCCGTTCGACCATTCCGGTTCGGGGGCGGTCGATGCGCACAACGATTTGCGCGAGCAGCTCGCGCAGTGGCTCACGTCGAAGGACAATCCCTACTTCGCCACGGCACTCGTCAACCGCTACTGGAGCTACCTGATGGGGAGGGGGATCATCGACCCGGTCGACGACATTCGCAGCAGCAATCCGCCGTCGAACGCCGAGCTGCTCAGGGCCCTCACCGACGACTTCATCGCCCACAATATGGACATG
>JBLMWR010000010.1:0-3857 GCA_050257335.1 Deltaproteobacteria bacterium
CGGGTGACGTGTCTGCCTCGCACGAACTTGGATAAGTCTCGCAGGGTGGCCCTACCGAGCCGACTTCGACGGCCCGGAAGGGTCGTCCTACAGTCGCCCGCGGAGCGAACGCCGACGAAGGATGCCCGGTGACTGCGGCCAGGCCCAGCGTGGCGGCCAGCAGCCGAATGGATGACACAACCGGCATAATCGGCGTCGTCCGTATAGCGTGCAAACTGGGAGAAAGAACCGGCTTGAAGGACCTCATGCGGCACGTGACGCATCCCGACAGTTTACTTTACAGTAGCGTCCTCTGCGGAAGGGCGAAAGGAATAAGGTCGGGCTGGAGAACGAGCAATGGTTCGGTACTTCGCGGCGGACGCGAACGTAGCCGGGTCACTCCGTGACCCGGCGGTCTCGGCATGCAATTTCTCAAGGAGGTGCGATCCATGTTTGCGGGCGAAGGGCTGCAAGGATGTCGCGGCGTTGATTTTCGGCCTCAGCAGCAAGCAACGTCCTGTACCGTCCGGTCACGGAGTGACATGACTCCATTCTGCCACCTTGACCGTCGTCAGAGCCGGCTGTTATATTGAAGTGCCGCCCAGGGAAGGCCGCGCCGACCAGGGACAGACCGGCTCCGCATTTCGCTGGAGCATTTTTCGATGCAACACCTGAACCGCAGACAGTTTCTGGATCGTTCGCTGCTGGCGGCGGGTGCGCTTTTTGCGCTCCCGCGGACTGGGTTTTCGGATATTGCGCCCGGTGTCGAGACGGTCGCCGCGCCGCTCATCACCGGCGCCGAGCGCAACGCCCAGCCCGACATCTGGGCGATGGAAGTGAACTTCAAGCCGGTGCGCATGATTCAGGCCGACGTCGCCAATCCGAAAACCGGCAAGACGTCGCGTGAAGTCGTGTGGTATCTGGCGTATCGGGCGATGATCCGCGCTTCGTCGGGGATTTCGGACGCCGGCATGCCCGAAGACCGGCCGATCTTCGTCCCCGACTTTCTGTTCGTCGTCGAAAGCCGGCGGGGTATCGAGAAATACGAAGACCGGATCCTCCCCGCGGCCCAGGCGGCGATCAACAAGCGCGAGCGGATCCAGTACAAGAACTCGGTCGAGATCGTCGCTCCTCTTCCGAAAATCACCCCCGACCGCTCGCGAGTCCTCAAGTCGCTCGACGGCGTCGCGATATGGACGGGAATCGACCCCGACGTCGTGTTCTTCACCATCTACATGTCGGGCTTTTCGAACGGCTACAAGGTTGAGCAGGGGCCCAACGGCGAGGAAGTCGTAATGCGGCGGACGCTGGCCCAGAAGTTCTGGCGCCCCGGCGACCGTTTCGATCAGCACGAGGAAGAAATCAGACTCAAAGACGATCCATTCTGGATCTATCGCTGAGGTATGGCGGGGGAGAAACCCGCCGCACCGCAATCACACGGAAAGGCACGCTGAGCAATGGCACACAAGAAGGGTCAGGGATCTACCCGCAACGGCCGCGATTCTCGCGCACAACGTCTGGGGGTCAAGAAATTCGGCGGTGAGTCGGTCATCCCCGGAAACATCATCGTCCGGCAGTGCGGCACGAAATGGCGCCCCGGCCAGAACGTGGGGCTGGGAAGCGACTACACGATTTTCGCCCTCGTCGAGGGCAAGGTGTACTTCGACCAGGAAGGCCGCCGCGTCAACGTCGAACCCGCCATTGCTGTAAGCTGAAGCGCACCCGGACTTCTCATCCCCTTAGAAAGGGGATTTGGAGTGGTCGCGTGGTGCTGTCAGTCGAGTCGGGCCGCACGCCCTGAGCAGAAGGTTCAGGGCGTGCCACCCGGCTTGGCCAGATCCAGGCACAGGAGATGGTAGTCGTGGCCGTAATAGCGGCCGAATTCGTCGCGCCGTTCGCGAGCCACGCTCAGGTACAGCCGCCGGCGTGAGAGTACCGGCGCGGTCCACGAGGGATACCCCGCCTCGGGGTACTTGACCCGCGAAGTCTCGACGAATTCGCGCGGATTGGCTTCGACCAGCGCCAGGGTTCCCCGCTCCCCCATGACGATGAACTTTCCCTCCGCCAGAATCGCCGACCCGCGGCCGTAGTATTTCGGCTCGGTCGCTCCCAGGCCGGCTTTCGGGTCGGGTTCGTCATTGGCGTTGACATCGTGCGTCTGCCACTGCAGCTTGCCGGTCTTCAAGTCGATGCAGCGGAACGTCGAGCCCGGTTCATGCCGGCCGCTGAAACCGTACAGGTACCCCTCGTGATGGATGCAGGTCGACCAGTGGTTCTGCATCGCGTCAACGTCCTGCCACGCGACGTCGTACTTCTTGCCGTCGGGATGCACCTTCAGCAGCGCCGCCCCGGTTTCGTACGCTGCCGAGAGAAATACCACGTCGCGGACCACGACCGGACGGGCGGCGTTCACCGAGTCGTGCAATTCGGACCGGAACCAGAAACTGAAATTCGGAACTCCTGTTTCGGGATCGACTGACACCAGCCCCGGCCGCATGAAACACAGAATGTGTCGCTTGCCGTGGATCGTCGCCGCCAGCGGCGTCGCGTAACTGGCGAGCTTGGCGGGGGGCCGGTCGCGCTGGATGCGGATCGGCGGATCGGGAAACGTCTCGGGGCCGACGTTCTCCCACACCGTCTTCCCCGTCCCCGCGTCGAAGGCCACCACGCCCGATCGGGGATGCCCCCCCACCATCACGATCAGGAGATTCCCTTCCAGAATCGGCGAGGCTCCCACGCCGAAAAAGGCCGGCGGAATCTTGAACTCCTCGGCCGTGTTGCGCTGCCAGATCGGCTTGCCGCTGGCCAGGTCGAGACTGGTGAGCATTCCCTCGGCCCCGAACGTGTAGCAGCGGTCGGCGGTTAGCAGCGGCGTGCAGCGCGGGCCGCCGTTGTAGCCGTACGGGTCGACGTACTGCGTGGGATAGGAGTAATTCCAAAGCGGCTTCCCCGTGTCGGCTTCGAGACACTCCACGACTTCATCGGGCCCCGGGAATTGCCGCATCCCGGGACGATGGAACAGGACCAAGCGGTTTCCTCGCACCGATGGCGCGCTGTACCCTTCGCCGATTTTTTTCTTCCACAGGACTGAGGGCCCCTCCTCGGGCCACCTTTCCAGAAGCCCGGTCTCTCCCGAGATTCCGGTCCCCCGCGGGCCCAGAAACTCGGGCCAGTCTTCGCCCGTTCGCTCCGTTTCTTTTGATCCACCGGCGATGGTCTGCTTGACGTTTTCGGCTGCACGAGGCTGATTCGATTCGCCAGCGACCGGCTTGGCGGCCTCGGCGTCCGGAGCATCGGCGGGTTGATCGGCCGGACTTTCTTTCGTTGGCGCCGCCGCAGTCGCCGACTCTTTCCCCGGTCGGCCGGTGGCGCTGTCCGAACACGCCGGCACAAAAAGCAGCAAGGCTCCTGCCAGCATCAGGCTGCCGCGCCTTTGACACAACCTTATCGACAACGCCTCTCGCATCACGAACCTCATTCTCAAGGATCATCGGTCGGCGGGACTCGACCATGACAATGCGCCGGTCTCGGCCTTGCGCCTTCCAGATTGAATCCCGCGTCGCCGCGATTTGCAAGGAAGGTCGTGGTGCCGCCCCCTGTAGCCGGGTCACGGAGTGACCCGGCGATTTCGGCGTGCCCTGCTTCCCAGGGTTCGAGTTGCCAATCCGGGCCAAGCGCGACGCCGCGGCGCGGAGCTTCAAGCGTTAACCTTGGGCCGCTCCGCAGGCAACGCCCGCTCCCGTCCGGTCACTGAGTGACCGGACGCCAACGCCCTTGGCGATCGCCGAATCTCGTCGTATAATTCATAGAGCCCGGCGCCGCTTGATGGGCCTTGTTTCGGCGCACCACCGTTGATGAACAACGAAAAGTTCCGGCGG
>JBLMWR010000011.1:0-3871 GCA_050257335.1 Deltaproteobacteria bacterium
GGCGCATCGAACGTGAGCAGCGACGGCGGAGGCGACGTCCGTTTCCAGAAGGTGTACAGGCTGCGTCGATAAAGGGATTCCCCTTCATCCTGCTTGAACGCCGACGTGTTGCTTCCCACGAACGCCACGGCTTCCCACAAACCTTCCGGCTGGTACGGCTTCACGCTCCGTCCGCCGATCTTTTCGACCAGAAGGCCGCTCATCGCCAGAGCGCTGTCGCGGATGACTTCGGCATCGAGCCGGAAGCGGGGGCCGCGGGCGAGCAGCTCGTTCCCCGGATCGCGCTGGGCGAGGTCGGGCGTGACGCGTGACGATTGCCGATAGGTCGCCGAGGTGACCATCCGCTTGAGGATGTGCTTGACGCTCCAGCCGTTTTCGCGGAACTCGACCGCCAGCCAGTCGAGCAGCTCGGGGTGCGTGGGCCATTGCCCCTGCGCCCCGAAGTCTTCGGCGGTTTTGACGATGCCGTTGCCGAACAGGTGCTGCCAGTAGCGGTTGACGGTCACGCGGGCCGTCAGAGGATGCTCGGGAGCGACGAGCCATTGGGCCAGCCCCAGCCGGGTGGGCGGCGCGTCTTTCGGAAGCGGCGGCAGCGCGGCGGGGACGCCGGGCGCGACCTTGTCACCCTTTTTGTCGTATTGCCCGCGGATCAGCAGGAAGGCATCGCGGCGCTGCGGCAGATCTCCCGAAACCATCGTGATTGGAATCGCCCCGTCAACGTCCTTTCGTTTCTTTTCGACCGCCGCAAGCTGCTGGTGCAGGGGATCGAAAACGGGTTTCGTCTTCGCGTAGACGTTTTCGAGGAACCAGTCGCGGATCAGTTTTTTCTGGGCGTCGTTGCGCTTGTCAGGTTCGGCCTTGATCGCTTCCTGCACCGGCGGCGGCAGCGTCGATTTGGACTGCACTTTTTCGTAGCCCTCCCACGCGAGCTGCGACTCGAACGAGGCGCCGGCCTGCGGCGTACGCGTCACGATTCCGGCTTTGTCCCAGTACACCGTGCCGTCATGCTGCGTGAACGCCCAGCCGTTGATCAGGGCCCCGGGATTCAAACCGACCTTGGACGCTTCAATTTCCAGTCGCACCCAGACTCCCGCTTCCGGCAGCGGCCCCATCGCGAACCGGCTGGGCGAGTTGGCGGCGCCCCACGGGATGACATCTTCCCCCCACGTCGCGCGATGCTCCCAGCTCCCATCGTTCCACTGCATCATGATTTCTCTGGGAGGCTTCGCCGGATCGAGATAGACATAGGCGAAGAGCTTGTCTCCCTGGCCCACGCGCAGGCCCGGACTGGCCTCGGTGAAGAAATGCTGGCTCAATCCTTCCGCCGTCCGGGTCGAAGCTTTTTCGCCGCTGAACACCGGCTTATCGGCCTTGCTGACGAACTGCCACGGCGTGTTGCCCTGCGCCTTGGCGCCGGGAGGGAGATCGTCCTCGATCCACACGTATTCCTTCGGCTCGGTGAGATTGGAGCCCTCCGCCGCGGGAGGCTCGGTGTATTCGATTCTCGCCAGCTCCTCGCCGATTTTCTGATTGAGGGAGCCGATCTGCTGGTCGAGAGCGGCCAGTTCGGCGGTCTGCTCGGGGGCCGGGACCTTCATGATCGGCGGCGGGCCGTTGCCGTTGCCGTCCATCGCGTTCTCGGCGATGCTGTTGAAAAAGGCATAGAGCTGATAGAACTCGCGCTGCGTGAAGGGGTCGTACTTGTGGTCGTGGCAGACCGTGCACCCCAGCGTCAGGCCCATGAAAACCGTGGCGGTCGTTTCCACGCGATCGACGTTGTAGCGCACCAGCACCTCCTCGTCGATCGACCCCCCTTCGCTCGTCGTCACGTTGCAGCGGTTGAAGCCGGTGGCGATTTTCTGGTCGGCGGTCGCGTTGGGAAGCAGGTCTCCGGCGAGCTGCTCGATCGTGAACTGATCGAACGGCAGATTGCGGTTGAAGGCCTTGATCACCCATTCGCGGTACAGCCACATCGAGCGTTCGTTGTCGAGATGCAGGCCGTGCGTATCGCCGTACCGGGCCGCGTCGAGCCAGTACCGCGCCATCTGTTCTCCGTAACGCGAGTTCGAAAGCAGCCGATCGACCAGCCGCTCGTAGGCGTCTCCGGCCGTGTCGGCCAGAAAGGCGTCGACTTCAGCCGGCGTCGGCGGGAGACCCGTCAGATCGTAAGACACGCGGCGGATGAGGGTCGTCCGGTCGGCTTCGGGCGAGAGGGTCAAACCCTCCTGCTCCAGCCGCGCCACGACAAACCGGTCAATCGAGTTGCGGACCGCCCGTTCATTTTTCACAGGCGGCGGCTGCGGGCGAACGGGTGCGACCAGCGACCAGTGGCCGCGCATCGTCGCCCCTTCGTCGATCCACCGCTTGATCAGCTCGATCTGCGCGGCCGAGAGCGTTTCCCCGAGTTCGGCGGGGGCATCTTCTCGGCGGGATCGGTGGAAGCGATCCGCGCATAAAGCTCGCTCTCGCCGCTCTTGCCGGGGACGATCGCCGCGAAGCCCGATTCGAGCTTCTTGCCCGCTCCGTCCTGAGTGTCGAGCCGCAACCCCGCCTTGCGCTCTTTCTCGTCGGGCCCGTGACACTTGTAACAGGTATTCGACAGGAGCGGGCGGATATCCCGATTGTAGTCGATCTTGCGCCCCTGAGCCTGGACCGGCGCGGCCCACAGTAAGCCGGCGAGCAACAGTCCGGGAACGACCAACTTCGAGCAGAGCGGCTGCATGGAGGGACCTTCGAAGGAAGCCGGCAGACGGCTTAAGTTCAGGCGGGACCGATGTATCAATCGGCATGTATATTATAGCGCGACGCCGGCGGACCATGCAATCCCGGCGGGCTCGGAGGACGAGGCGAGGTAATCCGGCACATCCGCGACTATCCGCGCCATCCGCGGTTAAATTCGTTTTGGTTCCGGCCTTCGGCCGGGCTGGGTTCCATGTCGCATCGTTCGGCCCGGCGTGCTGGTGGTTTTCGATAGCCAAGCAGCATCGGGCTCCTTGCACGGCGAGCGATCTGCCAAAGATTCCCCTCGTTTTTCCACAGATGCCCATAGATTTCGCGGTTTCAAAACGGCATGGCCGGTGCGAAGGAAAGGGCCCTCACGCAAAGGCGCAAAGACGCAAAGGGTTCCGATTCAAGTCGAACGCGCCGGCGGAACAATAGCTGCGGGGCGCACGCGAGCAGACGAGACCACAGGTTGCGATCACAGATGAGGAAGACAGGGAAATGCAGATTGCCGATGCCGCGCCAGTAAGGAGCGTAACCAACGCTTCGCGTTCCTTCGACCACGTGAGGGGTCGCAGCGATTCGCGGGGATCATTCACACTGTTGACGGGTGCCGCGGCTTGGACACCGGCGCAATTTAACCGCACTCTGCGCGGTGGCCTGCCATGAGGCCGGCTGTGGCAGCGCCGCGCGAGTGGTGCTTTCGGTGCTTGCCGCGCCGGCGCCGCCGGCTGAGGCGTTCGGGCGTTGCAGGCATCGCCGGCGGCAATGCGCGGGGCGCGGAGGGCGTGGCACTCGCTCCGCCGTCAACACTTCGCGTCCCGATGGATCCGGCATCGCTGATCAGCGGCGCGCCGGCCGGCGGGCTGGTCGCCATCATCGGTTCGACGATCATGATCTCGACCGGCTCCGCCTCGGGTGGCTCGGCCGCGGGCGCCGGCGATCCGGGGGCGATGCCGGGCCGTTCCGCCGCCTCGGCTCTGTCGGGCGCTGGGGGCGCGGGGGGCGCTTCCGCCTCCACCGGCAAGCTCGCCGGCAGCGGCGCCGGGGCGGGCGCTGCGGCGGCGGGGAGGCGATCGTCGGGGAGGCTCCATTCCCAGTGCCCGTCGTTGCTGTAGCCCATCCGCCGGTGAATGACTCTCAGCCGCCG
>JBLMWR010000012.1:0-6939 GCA_050257335.1 Deltaproteobacteria bacterium
GTGATGCGGAACAACCGGAAGCGCCGGCTCGTGGCCGTTCTCCCCATCCTGATCCTGTCCGGCGACGGCAACACCGAATCGTGGATCGGGGCCCTCACCGAAATGCGCAAGCTGCCGGTCAAGATCCTCTGCCCCGGCCACGGAGAAATGAGCGACATCACGTTGACCGACCGGCAGCGCCGCTACTTCGTGGAATTGCGACAGTTCATCGGCGACGCCATTGCCAGAGGAACGCCGCTGCCCGACATCGAGAAAACCACCGACTTTCCGTGGCACAAAGAGTGTCGATCACCCGGATTCGAGCGCCGGCCGGCAGCGTCACCGCAGCTTCGCTAGTTTTCCAATCCTGCAAATCAGGAATCAAATTGTCCGCGAATGACGATAATACCAAAGATGCGAAACCGCATGCAGCGGGGCTGGAGGTTGGACATGAGGACAATCGGGACATGGGTCGCCTGTGCGCTGCTCGCCAGCGTCTTGAGCGGCTGCTGCTGCACAGGCGGCTGTGGGTGCGCCCACTCGCCAATCCCGTATTCCGTCGGCAATCCGTACGAGTGTGGATCCGGCAATTTCTGGGGTGCGGGTTATTATTGCCGTCAGTACGGTTTCCTGCACCACAATGACGGCTGTCCCTGCGACGACTGCACCCCCGCATTTTCGACGATTGCCGTTCCGGTGCCTCCGTCGGCTCCGACGATGCCTCCGGCGCCGGCGCCGTACGATACAAATCCCCCCGCGCCCCCGGCACCGCCGTCCGAAATGTAGGTCAGGCTTTCAGCCTGACAGCCATGCGGCGTCGCGCGTTCCCAGCGGAAAACAAGCCGATACGCCGGGCACTCAAGCCATCCCGCCGCGCGGATGAGGTTCCTGACGCCACATGCCAAAGCGGCGACGCGGCGATCTCATTCCGCAGTCTCTCCCCCGCCGGTCGGGTCCGGTGCCGCAGGTTCGGCCTCGTCGGCATCAATCAGAAAAATGCCGGCCTGCGCCGCGCCGGCGACCGATTGCCGGCTGCGGCGGAAAAGCACGCAGCCCAGCACGATCGACATACCGATCTCGGCGACCGTCGCCAGAATCGATCCCTCGATTCCAAACGCGCCACCGGTCAGCCACGTCGGCGCTGATTCGACGATCCGCACGTCGATCAGGCCGTCTGTTCGCACCCCGCTGACGGGGACTTGGAACAACACCCCTTGCGCAAAGTTCCAGCCGAAATGCACGGCGGTTGGAAACCAGATATTCCCGCTCGCGCGGTAAGCGAGCGCCAGGGCCACGCCCGCGCCAAACAGGTTCAACGAGATGATCGGCGACGACCAGGCGGCCGGGTTCAGAGCATGTAGAAGCCAGAAAACCGTTGACGAAAACACGACCCCGAACCACGGACGGCGGAGGTCGATCAGGTTTTGCAGCAGATAACCCCGGCAGATGATTTCCTCATTGAAAGCCGCGACGACGAACGTCGGCACCAGCAGCGCGGTCTGCGTGGAGGCCGAGACCGCTTCCCAAACCAGGCCGCCCATGGCCAGCAGGACGCCAATCACGAGGGCGACCGGGAGCAACCCC
Organism: Deltaproteobacteria bacterium; assembly: GCA_050257335.1. GTDB lineage: Bacteria > Planctomycetota > Planctomycetia > Planctomycetales > Planctomycetaceae > JACQFH01. Next base: position 1,564 of record JBLMWR010000012.1, read on the forward strand.
AGCAGCAGCCCCCCCGCCACCGATTCCGTGAACGAACGTCCGGGGCGAACGAACCCCACCGAACGGATGCTGCGCTGATCGAGGAACCGCCGGCAGATGAGGACGAGTCCTAAATCGCACATTGTCATCGGCAGCGTCGCCACGATCTGCAGCGGTACCTGCCAGTCATCGACGCGTCTTAAGCCGCTGGTAAGGGAGTCCGCAGGGGTCCCCGTCGCCGCCAGATACACCGCGATCCCGATCACACTCACGATGCCGAGGGCGATCTGGATCGCCAGAAAGCCGGCGCCGAAAATAGCGAAGCGCCACGCCGTTCGCAGCCGCCCCGTGTCATCAACGAAGAGCGATTCCATGGGACGGACTCCACGATCGGGCGACAGGGTGCTCGGGACGCGGGCCGTATTTTACCACACTTTTCGCGAGAATTCGCAATGACCGTCTCAGGGCCGGCTTTGTCCAGCCCCCTCCAGAGAGAGAAATCCACAGATTTTCGCAGATTTTCGCAGATCGGCGTCCGAGGTCGTTCCGGCGACCGCAACAGGAACAATTTCAACCGCAAACGACTTGGATCAGCGTTCCCCTCCGATGCAATACAAGTGCTGCATGCTGCGGAGGTAGAGGCGGTTGCCGGCGATTGCCGGGGAGGCCCGGAACATCTCTCCCTGCAGGCGATTTGCGGCGACGAGCATGAATTCGGGGCCCGGCTCAAAAACGATCGTCAGCCCCGCTTCGTCCAGACAATGGATCTTGCCGTCGCTCACCCATGGCGAGGCGGTGAAGCCGGTGGTCCTGGGCGTCGGCGGTGATCTTGCGGAACTCGCCGCGGCGCGGTTTCTCTTCCTCCGCGACGACCGCCGTGGTGAGGAAGATCTTGTCTCCGGCGATCACCGGCTGCGACCACCCCCGGCCCGGGATCGGCTTCTTCGACAACTGCCGCGTTCATTTGCGGTTAACTCTCGCGTCGCGTTCGCCGCGCGGCTCCTTCGCGAATCTGGCTTTCGATATCGACGCCGACGAGCTCGCTCCAGGCGGCGAGCAGCCGCCGCCAGACCGGGCCGGGGCGGCCGTCGCCGATCAGGACGCCGTTGATCTTCGTCACCGGCAGGAGGCAGTACGGCGTGCTGGCGGTGAAGGCTTCATCGGCGTTGATCACCGAATGCACCTGGATGTCCCGCTCGACGAATGGGATCCCCAGCTTTTCCGCCAGCTCGATCACCGTCGCCCGGCTGATTCCGGGAAGCGTATTGACAAGCGTGGGCGAAACGATTGTCCCTCGTTCGACGATCAGAAAATTCGCGCCGCTGGTTTCCGTGACGTTTCCGGCCAGGTCGAGCAGCAGAGCAGAGGCGTCAGGATCGACGAGCTGCGCTTCCTTGTCCGCGAGATAATAGTGCATGCGGCTGCGGTATTTCATTTTCGGGTCATAGCACTGCGGCGGCACGTGGCGGATCGACGGCGTGACCAGGTGCGCCCCCGAATTGAGCTTCGACACCCACAGCTCGAACGGCATGGGAAAGGTATGGGCGCACACGGTGGGCGTCGTCCGGGCGGCTCGCCCGGCCGAACCGGCATAGGTCGGAAATTCACCGGCCGTAACGAAATGAATCAGGCCCAGTTCGTCCTCGCGGTCAACCAGTTTCGCATTGTGCGCGACCAGATCCCGCGAGACGGCGGCCAGCTCGGCCTTCGTCATGCCAATCTCCATCCGCGTGTACTTGAGCGACCGGTACAGCCGATCGAGATGATCGTCGAGACGGTACGGCTGGTGCCGAAAGGTGCGCGTCATCTCGGTGACGGTAGCGCCCAGGACAATCCCGGCGTCGAAAATCGCCAGGTGTGCCTGCGATGCGGGAACCAGGTTGCGGTTGAGGAAGACCAGGGGCTCTGTCATTCTGTGTCCAATTCCTTCTTCAACGGCCGGTATCCATATTCGTTAAGCACGGCAATCACGCCCCGGTCGCTGTTGCTGCGGGCCACGGCGCTCAGTGCGCTCAGGGCCGTATGCAGCGACTCGATCGCTTTTTCCAGCTCTGCTAATTGCGTATCTTTATCCCCTTTCGCGCGGGCGATCCCCGCCTTGCGCAGTGCCTCGACGCAGTTGAAATACTCGGCTCCGAACTCGCATCGCCGCGCGAGATACAGGCTGAACTCGCGGTTTCCTTCGCGCGACCGCGTATTCACCCGATACATCTCGTCCATCGCCGCCAGATACAGTCCCTTCGCCTTCCCCCACCATTCGGGGACCGGCTCGCCATTCTTATAGTGCTTCATGACCATGTTGGGCACCGGAAAGCTGAAGCCGATGTCGTGCTGATCGATCAAAGTCGTCGCCTGTTCGATCAGATCGAAAGCCTTCATGGTCCGTTCGGCGGTTCCTTCGCCCAGGGCCCGTGTCACCAGATCGTCCAGCGCCTGGCGCGGCGTGATCTCCGGATTGAAGCTCGCGCGGCTCAGGTAATAGACGCTGAAATCAAGATCTCCCACGATCCAGTACCGGGTCGAAAAGCCCTCCCAGCGGGCGGTGCAAAGCTCGTTGACGAGCGTCTTGAGCGACGTAATCGATATCTGCGGGAGAACGCCGACGTTGTCGTCCGCGAGAGTCAGGATGAGGCTGCTCGGCACCGATCGGGCCGGAACGGTTTTCAAAAGGGCGCGATTTTCGACAACGCGCCGGGCGGTGTAATCGACAAAATGCAGAGCTCCGGTCCCGGCAGGCATGACCTTGTCCAGGACAGGAAAAAGTGCGGGGTCAACGTCGGAAATGAAGACCTTCGCCTGTCGCCCGCCGGAAAGCCGCGTCAGCTCTTTGTCCGCGAGCAAACGATTGAAGAATTCAAGTGCAGTGAGATTGCCCCGCAGCGACTGGACGCCGCGCTCGCCCGAGGCGATCAGCCGGCGGTCGCGCGCAGAGGCAGTCAGCTTCTCGAGAGTGGTCTCCCTGCCAATCCCGGTGCGAACGTCGATTTCCTTCCAGGCTTCCTCGGCATGTTGGCCCCATTCGGGGAATTCGGGAAGCGACAGGTACACGGCGTCGATCTCGGGATAGGTTGTGAGGTAGGCTCGGATTTGCGCCTTGACGAGCTTCATGAGCGTCGCATCGTCGGTGCGCTGCGCGGCTCCTGGGCCGATGGTCATGTCCTCCAGCCCCTTGAGGGTCTTCGCCCCCGGAAGTGCAACGGCAAATTCGCGCGGGAATTCGAGAGGAGAAAACGCCAGCGCCGTGCTCATCCCGAGCTGATGCGCCGTCGTGATGATTCCGCGGGCCAGTTGTGTGCCGGCCGCAACCCGCTCGGAATAAGAATTCTTCCCCGAGAAATCGGGGTTTTCGAAAACTTTCGCCCCGTGGAACGCGCCCCGGCCTGCCGTGTCTCCGTCGACCGGGTATTGGTAGCCGTACCACAGGACGCCCGTTTGCTTTTTCACTCCCTTGAACTCGAAATCTACGAACGGTTGCCAGGGATAGACCGCCAGCATCACGCGGTTGAATTTGAGCTTGGCCAGTTGGCGAAGGACCTGTTCCTGCTCGGCCAGTCCCCACGATTCCGGGCCGATCGCGAAGTCGTTGATCGTCCGCCAGGTTCGCACGCGCAAGGCGGGCTCGAGAAGCACGTCGAACCCGTCGAGCTTGAGCTCCGGCTTCGCGGCCGGGAGCATATCACCGAACAGCGCATAACGAATGCCGAAGCGATGGCCCAGTTCGTAGACCGCCCACAGCGTGGCCACCGGCGTGCCTCCGCCGACAAGCAGCGCGCGCCTTTTTCCCGTCTGGACGCTGCGCAGCACGTGCCCCTGGTTGGAAAGCTTCGGCCACTCTCGCATCAGCGACTTGACGGCCGGGTTCGTGGCCGGGCTTCCGAGGAGGATCAGGCGCTCCGCTTCGGCCGGAATTCTGTCGGCGATTTCAACCTCGGCCTCGAACAGCCGCTGGAACTGACCGGCCAGTTCCAGCGCGGCAAAGCGTTCGATCGCGGGGGCCTCCGCTCCGATGACGACATCGACCCGCGGCCCGGCGAGGGCGGCGCTGCTCGCGGCAAACACGCAGAACGCCACAAGGAAGGCACGGATGACTCGCGGCAGCGGGTGGCCGGGGCTGGACCAACGGGAAGCCGCTGTGAACGATTCTGAAACGTCGTTTGGAGATCGACGAACACGGCGTGTTCGTGAGTTTTGGCGAAGGCACGATGCGTTTTGCCCATTCGCCCTCACCCTGACCCTCTCCCCGAGGGAGGGGAATGACGCGTCGATGCCGCTCAGAAACATTGGCCGTGACATTCTCATTTCGCCTCGTCGGAGATGCAATACAGTCTCTCCCGCGTGCGGATGAAAATCCGGCCGTCGGCGATGGCGGGGCTGGCCACGCACGGTTCGCCCATGTCGTTTTTCGCGAGAATGTTCAGCGCCGGTCCCTGCGCGAGGACGACGACGAAGCCGTTTTCGCCGACGACATAGATCTTGCCGTCCCCGGCGATCGGAGAGGCGTAGTAATCGCCGATGTTCCGGATGCGGGCCAGTTGCCAGTGTGCGGCGCCGCTGGCGATGTCGAACGAGCTCGACAGGCCCCCTTTTTTCACAACGAACAACTGGTCTCCCACGACGAGCGGAGAGGAGAGGTTCGACGCGGGGACCTTCACTTTGTACTGATTGTTCCACAGCACGTGCGTGGCCGTGACGTTACCGCGTCCGCCGCCACGCACCGCCTGGATCGTCGCCCCTCCGCCCACCTGATTCTCGCTGGACTGGAACGCCGTATCCAGCTCGTCCCCTTCGATCACACCGTTGTGATCTTTGTCGGAAACGTCGAAGCGTTTCCAGAATTCCTTCGGCAATTCAGCGCGGGCCAGCTTGCCGTCCTGGTTCGTATCAAGCCATTCCAGAAGTGCAAACTTGAGCGTGCGTTTTTCATCGCCGTAGCTCTGGCTGGCGACGTAGACGACGCCGTCGCGGACGACCGGGGAGGTCATCATCGTCCGCAGGAGGGTGTTGCAGGTCCAGCGCTCTTTGCCCGAATCCGGGTCGTAGCCGATGAGCCGGCCGGTGCCGGCGACGACGATATCGGTCTGGCCGTTCGCTTCGCAAATCACGGGGACGGCATATCCGGCGAGCATGTCGGGCCGCTCGGTGCGCCAGCGTTCTTTTCCCGTGGACGCGTCAAAAGCGTACAAGGTGGGAGACAGATCGTCATCCTGGTTGAAGATGACCAGGTCGCGGTAAACGATCGGGGAGGCCGCCGCGCCCCAGTCCATGAGATACGCGGGGACGGGCAGGGGCGTCTCCCAAACCGTCCTGCCGTCTGCGGCATCAAGCGCCAGAAGCCCCAGCGTGCTGAAATAGACATAGACGCGGTTGCCGTCGGACGCCGGAGTCGAGGAGGCGTGG
>JBLMWR010000013.1:0-5997 GCA_050257335.1 Deltaproteobacteria bacterium
GGCTGGTGATGTAGAGCGCCTCGCCGCGCCCGGTGAGCCGCCAGCGTCCGTCGACCGGCGTGAACTCGGGGGCGGCATCGACCTGGAAGAGGACCGTTTCCCCGCGCGGCACCTGCAGGCGGTCGGCGTCTCCCAGGCCGACGACCGAGAGATACGTGCGCTGAGGCCAGCGGAGGTTCGCTCCGCCAAGCCAGCGGCGCGCCCAGAGGCCCGCCGTCGCCGGTTCGACGACGCAGAAGGCGGCCGCCAGCGCGACGATGCCGGCCAGCACCAGCCAGACGTTTCTGCGGCGTGCGGCGTTGAAAGTCGCCTGCAGGTCGACGCGCTCCAGGGCGGCGAAGTTTTCCTCGACGGCTGCGTGGACCATCGCCGGTGAGGCGGAGGGGTCCTGCTCGAGCAGGTGCGGGAGCTGCAGCACGGTCGTCAGCCGCTGCCCGAGTCCTTTCTGGCGGCGTTCGAGCAACTCGGAGAGGTCGAGGTCATCCGGCCTCAGCAAGACCGGGACGCGCAGCCGGCGAATGGCGACAACGCCGAGGGCGAGCGCCGCGAGCGACAGGAGCGCCAGCCGCACGGTCAGCTCGGGACGGAGCAGGCGATCGATCGCCAGGCTCAAGGCCGCCAGAAACACCGCCGTCCCCACTCCCCACGCGATCCCTTCCACCAGCAATTGCGCACGCAGCCGGCGGCGCACACGGGCCAGCCGGTCCTGCACCGCGCGCCGGCAATCGGCGAGGGAGGGTGTTGGTGGAGGGGGGGCTGACTGGAGGTTCATCGAGTTGCTTTCCCGTGTTATGCCATTCGATACGTTTTCCGCAGGACCCATTCGACGGTCAGCAGGGTCACGATGACGACGACCCACAGCGGAGCGTCCCACAGTTCTTCGCGATATTGAATCAGCCGCTCGACTTCCTTGATCGGGAAGGCGGCGGGAATTTCCTGCGCGTCGGCGGGCGTGAAAACCCGCCCGCCGGCGGCCTTCGTCACGTCCTCCAGCTGCGGCCGGTTCGTCCCCGGCTTGTCGGTCTCCTGCCGCGGCGGTTCGACGCGGAAGGTGTGCGTTGCCGGCCGCACCGAAGCGTCGCGCTCGACCTGCAGGGCCGACGAGACGCGGATCAGGTACGCGCCCCCCTTGTCCACCGTGAACGAGGTTTCGAGAAGTCCGGGCTGTTCCGGGTGCGGCTCCAGGTCGTACGCCGCCGGCTCTCCGCCGGGAACCTCGACTTCGCACTGCAGCGTTCCCAGCGACGAGATTTCCTCCTGCGCTCCGGCAAGCTGCACGCGGAGCTGCACGCGGTCGCCGGTGCGATAGACGCTCTTGTCGGTCGCCAGCGTGAAGGGGTAGCGGCCGCCCAGCACCTTGGCGCGACCCACGCGGTCGATCAGCCGCGCCCAGAAACCGTCGAAATACTGTTCGTGCAGATAGCGCCAGCGGTAGGTGGCGTCGAAACCGATGAAGACGGTGCGGCCGGGGCCGTAGCGCTGCAGGGCCATCAGCACGTGCCGGCCGAACTGGTTCCGCATCCGCTGGTCGCCGTGCTGCGCCAGGACCGCGGCGCCGGGCTTGGCGCGCGTCACCGGGAAGTGCCAGTACATGCCCGGGAGGCTCGCCAGGATCTCGCGGTTCTTGCTCTGGTCGGGCGAGAAGTGAAAGATGGGATCGTCGTTTCCGTCGGCGGTCAGCTCCAGGTTCCAGGTGTCGCGGGCGCTGAGCCGCACGTCGGCGGCCGATTGATAGAGCCCGGGCTCCCAGACCACCGGCAGCATTCCCATCCACGAGACGTCGGCGGCCGTGGAACCCTCCCCGCCGCCGGATTCGAAGATCTTGCTGGTGTACAGCTCGCCGGCGACGTAGATCAACCCGCCCCCCGCGTCCCCGACAAACTTCGAGAGCATTTCGTCCCAGGCGGGGCCGAGCTTCTTCATGTTCGGGTCCACGAGCACCACCACGTCGAAATACGACAGCTCCTGCGAATTGGCGGGGAGCCGCCGCACGGGACGGGTGCCGACCTGCTCGTAGTTCTCTCCCGCCGACTGCAGCCAGCAGGCCAGCTCGATCACCGGGTCGCGCAACAGTGCGTTTCGCAGGAACTGGACTTCCGGGGAGGGCGCTCCGGCGATGACCAGCGTGCGGATCCGCTGCCGCACGACTTTGATCGTCTTCACGGCCGTATTGTCGCTGTCGGTCAGCTCGGGGCCGGCATCGACGACGCTCCCGCGGAATTCGAACTGTCCCACCGTGTCGGGGGTCCAGGCGAAGGGGACGCGCTGGATGCCGCCGTCTTCGCCGAGTGGCAATTCCACCTGCCCCATCTCCGTCCATTCTTCCCCGCTCTGCCGCCGCTCGAGCCGGACATGGGCGGAGCGTCCCTGCATCCCCTGCGACTCGAGCAGGAGGGCGATCTGCACAGGATCGCGGACAAAGACGACAGGGCTGACCTCGACGTCGGTGAGGCGCACGTTGCTCGGCCCATGCTCGGAACCTACGAGGAGGGCATGGATCGCCGTGCCGTCGCGCCCCGCCTGCTGGCTGATCTTGCGGGGGTCCTCGCCGGCGTTGGATTGCCCGTCGGACACGACGAGGACGCCGGCCAGCGGCTGGCCGCGATGCGCCGCCAGCGCCTGACCGAGCGCGTCACCGACCGCCGTACTGGCCCCCCGCGGCTTCAGGGCCGCCAGCGGCTCGGCCTCCTCCACGCGGGTCGCTTTGCCGTCGAAGCCGTATACGGCGACTTCGCGGCCGTCGGCGAGTTTGTCCAAAATTGGTTGCAGCGCCTGCCGCGCCAGATCAAGCCGCGACCTTTCACGCACGGTGGCGGCGTCGGCGTCGCTCACCTCGGTCGTTCCGCGCAGGCCGGCGGAAATGTGGCGGGCCGTGGCGTCGTCGTACGGATCCGTCAGCCCCATGCTTTCGGACGTATCCACGAGAAGCAGCAGATGCGAGCGCGTCCGCTCGCGGCGGTCGATGACCAGGACGATGTCGATGAGCATCAGGGCCAGGCACGCCAGAGCCAGAAGTCGCATCCCGCCGATCACCAGCCGCAGTCCGGTGCCGAGGTTCCGCCCTTCCCATTGATACAGCAGCCACACGCCGACGACGGCCCCCAGCGCGAGGGCCACGGCGAGGATCGCCGTGAACCCATGCGGCAGCGATTGAAATTCGACATGCCACGCCCCCTCCCCGGCTTCCTGGGGAAGTTGCTTCAGGCCGATGAGCCATTTGAGGAAAGGATGCATATTCAGTCAGCGCTCAAAGGCTGGCACAGTGACAGTGAGTGAAAAGATGACGAACCGCGGATTTCGCGGATACGCGCGGATGAAGAGAACAGAAAGCCCCGAAGGGGGCGAGATTCGACAGCCCAGAGCGCAGCGGAGTCCTGGGTTAACCGAACCTAAAAATCGCCGCAGCCCCAACGGGGCGAGATTCCCGACGGCGCGCAGTGTCTCTTGATGCCAGGAGTCTCGCCCCGTTGGGGCTTTGCGCGGAGAATTGCGCACATACCCAGGGCTTCGCCCTGGGCTATCGAATCTCGCCCCGATTGGGGCTCTCTTTTCCAGACAATCGACGTTCATTTCATTACCGTTGCCTCCCCACCCACGTCGCAAAGCACGCTTCGAACGCCATCATCCCCAGTAGCGAGTACGCCAGGGTGCGCCAGATTTCCTGGCCGCGAACGCCGACGCTGGCGTCCGCAGTCGAGAAGGCGACGATGATTTCGGGGTTCACGCCAGGCCACCGCTGCCGCAGCTCGTCCAAGGGAATGCGGGCCAGTTCGCTTTCGCGCGCGTCGGGGTTGACGGCGAAGACGTCGGCAGCGGCCCCTCCCGGCGACTCCTGCCAGTTGAGCCGGTACAGCCCGGCCTTGCCCGTTTCCGTCCAGACCAGGTTCTGTTGCGGGATGTCGCCGCTTTCGCCGCCGGCCGTTGCTGTCACGTCGCCGGCCTCAATCGTCAGTGCGCGGGGTTCGTCACCGCCGGGGATTTCGAGAGTTGGGGAAAGGATGCGTCGTTCTCCGGAGACCGGGCAACGGAGGACGTCACCCGCCGTCAGCTCGTGCGTCCCGGAATCGGTCCGCGCGACCGCCTTGGCGGTCTCGCGCATCGCCAGCACGTAGCTCGGCTCGGTGGGCCAGTCGCTCCAGCTCTTGTCGGCCGCGATCGTCCACAGCAGCACGCGGCCGCGTCCAACGGTCTTCTCGATCAGCGCGGGGGAGGACGCGGCATCGTTCCAGCGCGCCAGGATCCGGAAGGCGGGGTCTTCCTCCGCCGCGAGACGCACCTGGTAGCGCTTGTTGATCTTGATCCGCCCGAGCACCGGCGGGCTGAGCTGCCGCAGGGCATCGACGGGCGACGGTGAATTCTCTTCCAGCAAAAGTCCCGCCACCGGCTCGTCGGCCGGCGCCTCGAACTGCGCCGGCAGAAGTCCCTTCCCTTCCTGAAACAACAGCCGGTTGTAATTGTCGGGATCGACCTGGTCGCCGGGAAAGACGATCAGCCCGGCGCCGGCTTCCACCAGCTTTCGCAGTCGATCGACCTGGGCGGCGCCGAGGCTGGCGACGTTCGCCAGGACGACGAGGTCGGGGTCGGATTTCGGCGACGCGGCCCATTCCGCGTCGGTGAGGATCTCGACCTGAAAGGCGCGCGACTCGCCGATCGCCAGCGACAGCGCCAGCCCCAGGAAATCGGTCTCCCCCTGGAACGGCTCGGCCGACGGTTCGCCGTCCACGAGCACCAGATGCAGGTTCTCGCGCACGTTGACGACGTCCCAGCGCTGATTGTCCCCCGGCAAATCGTCGGGCGGGAGCCGCAGCGACACGTGGTGCAGGCCCGGTTCCTGAAAGAGGGCCGTCAGCGGCACGACCGCAGATTTCCCCGGGCCGAGCGCCGGGAGTGCGACTTCGCTCGGCTTGCCGTCGATGAGCCACGTGGCCTCGAGGTTCTCGAGCGGCGTCTCGGAGGCGTTGCGGACGACGACTTCCCAGCGGATTGGCGTTCCGACGAGGGCCAGCCGGTCGGCCTGCACGAGCCGGTCGAGGGCCACCTGCCGCGTGGGGACGGCCCCCACGTCGATGATCCGCACGCGGACGCGATCGCTTCCCCACGTGGAGGGGGCGGCGACTTCGTCCTCCCACCCCGCGCGGCGGAGATCGGTGATGATCGTGACCGTCCGAGTGGGATACGTGCTCGATTCGACCAGTTCATCAAGAGCCCGCAGGGTCGAAGCCCAGGAGGTGAAAGTTTCGGAAGGGCTCAGCTTCCGCAGGAGCCCCGTCGCTTCGTTGCGGTCGGCCAGATCGACCTCGCGCAACAGGGGCGCTTTGGGCCGCGACGAGAGGACCAGGGTGAAGCGGTCCTTGCGGCCGACGTCTTCGACCGCCTGCACGGCAAGCTCCAGCGCCCGGTCGAAAGCGGTGCGGCCTGCCGAGCTGAGACCCATGCTGAGCGAATCGTCGAGCAGCAGGATGTGGCTGGTGCGGGTGTCGCCCCCCAGCCAGCGGCCGATCCCGGCGGCGTTCACGATCGGCCGGGCCACCATGCCGACCAGCACCACAATCAGCGCGGTGCGCAGCAGAAGCAGCAGCAACTGCTCGATCTGGATGCGGCGGCGGTTGCGCTGGATCGTCAGCTTGAGGTACCGCATCGGCGCCCACTCGATCCGGCGGAACTTGCGGCGAAACAGCAGATGGATGATCAGCGGGATCGAGGCCAGCCCCAGGCCCCACAAAAGCGGGTTGTTGATAAAGAAGAGACTGCTCATGCACGGCGCCCCTTATGCTGCACGTGCTGCAGCCGCTCGCGGGCGTGCAGGTAGTGGCTCAGCCCGGCCGCAGGGTCCTCGTCCGTCCGCAGCAGCAGATGATCGACCCCGCGCTGCCCGCAGCCGTCGGCGACTTCGGCGACGAACTGCTGCATCGCTTCGCAGTACGCTTTGCGGAAGGCCCACGGCTCGGCGAAGAACTGCTCGGACCCCTCGATGTCGCGGAACAGGACGTAGTCGTT
>JBLMWR010000014.1:0-9768 GCA_050257335.1 Deltaproteobacteria bacterium
CGTTTCTCGACGACATGACCGAACGGGGGCTGCTCGACGAGACACTGGTGACCTGGTATGGCGAATTCGGGCGGACGCCGCGGATCAATCGCCAGGGGGGCCGCGACCACTGGGGCTTCTGCCAGTCGATCGGCCTGGCCGGCGGCGGCGTGAAGCCGGGACTGGTGTACGGCACGAGCACGAAAGACGGCGGGTACGCCGACACGCTCCCCGTTTCCCCCGACGATCTCTCGGCCACGATCTTCCACTGCCTGGGGATCGACCACAAGCAGCACATGCACGACCTGGCCGGCCGGCCAATCCAGCTCAGCTTCGGCGAGCCGGTCGCAGAGCTGCTGGCCTGATGTCGTCATCCCGGCGCGCGGGGATGACGACAATGCCACTTCCCGGCCTGCCGAGCACTCCGTATGATTCCCGTCAGAAAGGAATCGACACCATCATGCCCCGCCCCGCAAGCCCCCCTGCCCTGCCCGGGCACTGGCTGCTAGGAAATCTCCGGGAATTCCGGCAGGATATGCTCGGAGTCTACGCGCGCTGCGCCCGTGAATGCGGCGACATTGCATCGTACCGAATCGGCCCCCGCCGGCTCCTGTTCCTCAGCCACCCCGAGTACATCGAGCAGGTGCTCGTCACCGAAAATCGCAAGTTCATCAAGCACTATGCCCTGCGGCTCCTGAAGCCCACGCTGGGAGAAGGATTGCTCACCAGCGACGGGGAATTCTGGCTCAGGCAGCGCCGGCTGATGCAGCCGGCGTTTTCGAAGCAGCGGGTCGAATCGTACGGGCCGATCATCGTCGACTATACGCAGAAAATGCTGGCCACGTGGCGCAGCGGCGAAATGCGCGACCTGCACGCCGACATGATGCAACTGGCCCTGTCCATCGTCAGCAAGGCGCTGCTGGACGTCGACGCCGGCGAGAAATCGCACGAGGTGAGCTCGGCGATCGACTGGATCATGCGGGATTTCAATTCCCGCTTTCAAAGCGCCGTGCCGCTCCCCTTCGGCCTCCCCATCCCGCGCAACTTCGCGCTGAAACGCCAGGTGCGACTGCTGGAGTCGGTCATCCAGCAGATCATCAACGAGCGCCGCGCCGACCGCCGCGACCACGGCGATCTGCTGTCGGTGCTGGTTCATGCCCGCGACGAGCAGGACCAGACCGGCATGACGGACCGACAACTGCGGGACGAAGTCATGACGCTGTTTCTGGCCGGTCACGAGACCACCGCCAACCTTCTTTCATGGACGTGGTATCTGCTGGCCACGCACCCCGAGGTCGAAGCGAAGGTGCGAAGTGAGCTGGAACTGGTCCTGGCGGGTCGCCCGCCCGCTGCCGCCGATGCTCCGCGGCTCACTTATATCGAGCAGGTGCTACTGGAAACGATGCGGCTCTATCCGCCGGCATACGCCATGGGGCGCGAGTCGGTTGAAGAGTGCACGATCGGGGGATACCGGATTCCCGCCGGATCCACCGTCATCATGTCGCAATACGTGATGCACCGCCACCCGCGCTACTTCGACCGCGCCGATGAATTCGATCCCGATCGCTGGAGCGGCGGCCTCATGAAACGGCTGCCGAAGTACGTCTATTTTCCATTCGGCGCCGGGCCGCGCGTCTGTATCGGAAATTCGTTCGCCCTGCTCGAAGCAATGCTCGTCGTCGCCACAGTCGTGCCGCGCTTTCAATTCTCGCTGGCAGCCCATCCCCCCGTCGTCCCCTGGCCCTCCGTGACGCTCCGCCCGCGGGAGGGGATTCACGCGGTCGTCCACGAGCGGCTGCGCGGCGGCGCATCGGGATCACCCGAGCAGAGGGATCGAGCATCCGTGGTCCGGGTCTGAACGATCCCTGATCCGCCCTATCGTAGCAGGGGGTTACCGGCCGCCGGTGGGACAGTTCTCAGGAAAAGCAATTTCCCTGACACCCGTCTCGCAATAACCGGGTATATCTGAAATAATCGGGCGAAGGACATGGATTCACCGAGCTTTTTTCACAGAGAGAACAGAATGACCTGCGTGCGTCTTTCGCTGTACGGCGTCGGTCTGGGCACGGCTTCGGCGGCAAGCTTGATCTTGTGCGGAGGGAGCGGAATCTCGGCCGAGGACGGTCCGGCGATTAAAAACGCGGCTCAGGCCACACCGGCCGCGTCTCGCAAGGACGACGCTGTCGGCCGCCGGGTCTACAACCTGGTGCTTTCCGATCCCGGCGGCAAGGACGTCGGGCTTGCGGATTTTCGCGAGAAGAAGCTCGTCGCCCTCGTGTTTCTCAGTTGCCAGTGCCCGATCAGCAACCAGTACCTGCCGATCCTGAACGAGATTCAGCAGAAGTACGGCGAGCGGGGTCTGCAGGTCATCGGCATCAATTCGCACGCCGGCGACACGCGGGAAAAGATCGCCCAGCATGCGAAGGAGTTCCAGATCGCGTTCCCCGTCTTGTGCGATCCGCGGCAGTCGGCCGCCGACGTGCTCGGGGCCGAACGGACTTGCGAGGTTTTTCTGCTCGACCACCAGCGCTTCATCCGTTATCACGGCCGGGTGGATGATCGCTACCAGTACACGACCAAACGCGACGCTCCCATGCGTCACGATCTCGTGGAAGCGATCGAGGCGCTCCTCGCGGGGAACGACGTGGCCGTGAAGACGACGGAAGTCGCGGGCTGTCTCGTCAGCCGCCCGCGGCGGGTCGGCGGCAAGGGGGAGATCACCTGGTCGAAGCAGGTCTCGCGGATCGTGCAGGAGAAATGCCAGGACTGCCATCACGCCAATACTGCCGCGCCGTTCTCGCTGCTCACTTACGAAGATGCCGTCAACTGGGCGGCGATGATGAAAGAGGTCGTTCTGCAGCGGCGGATGCCTCCCTGGCACGCCGATCCGCGGTACGGAGATTTCCGCGAAGAGCGCCGGCTGTCGCAGGACGAGATCGACACGGTCGTCGCCTGGATCAACGACGGCACTCCGCAGGGGAACCCCAACGACTTGCCGTCGCCGCGAGAATACCCTGACGGATGGCGGATCGGCGAACCCGACGTGGTGTTCGAGCTTCCCGAAGAAGTGTCGATTGCCGCCAAAGGGACGATTCCGTACATGTATTTCGAGACGCCCACCAAATTCAAGGAAGACATGTATATCCAGGCGGCCGAGGCCCGCCCCGGCAACCGCGCCGTAGTGCACCACATTGTCCTCTTCTATAAAGCCCCGGGTGAAGGGCGCGCCCGGTTGTTCGAAAACTGGATCGACGGGGCGGCGCCGGGGAACATTCCCCTGCAGCTTCCCGAAGGGGTGGGCCGGAGAATTCCGGCCGGCTCCACCCTGATCTGGCAGATGCACTACACCGCCTCCGGAAAGCCCGAAAAGGACCGCTCGCAATACGCCTTCAAGTTCTGCAAGGAACGCCCGAAACGCGAAGCCCGCGTGGCGTCGATCATGAACCAGCGCTTCCGCATTCCCGCGGGCGATCCCGATTTCCGCGTCGAGTCGCAATTCACCATGCCGAAAGACGCCATCGTCTATTCTTTCTCACCGCACATGCACGTTCGCGGCAAGGACTTCGAATTCCGCGCCGTGTTCCCCGACGGCCGGAAAGAAATCCTCCTGTCGGTGCCTCAGTATGACTTCAATTGGCAAAGCGCCTATCGCCTGAAAACGCCCGTGCGTCTGCCGGCCAGTACGCGCATCGAATGCACGGCCCACTACGACAACTCCCCGGGAAACCCCGCCAACCCCGATCCGAAGAAAGCTGTCGGCTGGGGAGACCAGACGTGGGAGGAAATGATGATCGGCTACATGGATTACGTGGCCGCCGAGCCTTCCGGCAAGTGACACGCCTTCACGACCCGTTCGACGGCGCCGCACGCACCCCTTTGAACAGCTTGCGGTCGAGCCGCGCGTTGAAGGGGGTGAAGCTGGCCTGCGGGTTGGGGTCGTCGGCGATGTCCCGCGCGAACTCGTGCACCTTGGCATCGAGGTTGTCGATGTGGTGGATGGCAATCGCTTCGGGAGTCATCGGCAATTTCGGGCTGCCGAATTCGTATGTCCCGTGATGCGACAGAATCAGGTGCTTGAGGCGCAGCGCGGTTTCCTGAGGAAACGTCTCGCTCATGAGCTTCTCGGCCTGGGCGATCTTTTCGGTGAGCATTTCAACGGCAATGACCAGGTGGCCGATCAACTGTCCCTCGTCGGTGTACGTGCAGCCGCTGGTGAAATTCAGCTCGCGGATCTTGCCGAGATCATGCAGGAAAATTCCGGCCAGGAGCAGGTCGCGATCGACGCCGGCGAGCAGGTCGGCGATGCGAGTGGCGATTTCGAGCATGTTGACGACGTGTTCGGCGAGGCCCCCCTGGTAGGCGTGATGCGCTTTGACCCCGGCCGGAGCCGTCGTAAACGCAGTCAGCAGCGGTTCATCGATCAGAAAACAATCCATCAGCGTCCGCAGATGCGGATCGCTGATCGACTGCAAGTGCTCCCGCAGCCGGGACGTCAACTGCCCGACGTCGCGCGGCGACTGCCGGACGAAATCGGTCGGATCGAGCCGTTCGCCGGGCACAACCTGAATCTGGCTGATGATCATCTGCAGCGCGCCCTGGAAAAGCTGCACCTTCCCCTTGACGTGGACGTAATCGCCGGGATTGAAACGGGCGGCCGCCTCTTCGGTGACGTTCCACATGCGGGCGCTGATCGCCCCGGTCTTGTCGCGCAATTCGACGAGCAGATACAGGGCGGCGTTGCGGTTGGCCCGCAGTTGCTTGTCGGCCAGCAGATAGATTTCTTCGATCGTCTCTCCGTCGGAGAGGGTGTTGATTAAACGACGGGGCATGGCGGGAGCGCGGACCTCAAAATCTCAGGAGGGGCAGGCGAATCGCAACGGGCGATTCTAGGGGCTGCGCCGGGCCCTCACAAGGGACTGCTCTCCGTTGGCGACGCAGCTTTCGTCGCCAGGGACGCTGGCAGCGCCCCGCACGAATGCCGGCCCCCGAACCTGCCGGCCGTGATTTGCGTCCCCTCCATTGCAGGAACCCGCCCGCGATCGGTACAAATCCGAAATCCACGATTCGAAATCCGAAATTCTACACCGGGAGCCGCCGTGCGCTGGACCAGGACATTCATCCCCACGATGAAGGAGAATCCGTCGGACGCCGAGATTCCCAGCCACCAGCTCATGCTGCGGGCCGGGTTGATCCGGCAGTTGATGGCCGGGGCCTACACTTACCTGCCGCTGGGGTGGCGCAGCGTACGCAAGGCCGAACAGATTGTCCGCGAAGAGATGGACCGGGCGGGTGCGATCGAGCTCTTCATGCCGGCCCTGCAGCCGATGGACCTCTTCGAGAAGACCGGCCGGAAAGAGGCTTTCGGCAACGTCCTCATCAATTTCCACGTGCACCGCGGACACAGCAAGGTGCACCTGGCGCTGGGGCCGACGCACGAAGAGGTCGTGACCGACCTGATCGGCCGGCATCTCAATTCGTACCGGCAACTGCCGATCTGCGTCTATCAGATTCAGACGAAGTTCCGCAACGAAGAGCGCCCGCGCTTCGGCGTGCTTCGGACAAGCGAATTCATCATGAAGGACGCCTACAGTTTCGGGACGAGCCTCGAACAGCTCAACGCCGTCTACGATCTTATGTACCGCGCCTACTGCCGCATCTTCGCACGGTGCGGACTGAAGTACCTGGCGGTCGAAGCCGAAAGCGGGCCGATCGGCGGGGACGCCTCGCATGAATTCATGGTTCCCGCGAATAACGGCGAAGACAAGATCGTGCATTGTCCGGCGTGCGGCTACGCGGCAAACCTCGAACGGGCCGAGACCGGACGGACTTCGCCCGCGCTGACTGCCCCGGACGGCGCCGCCACCCTGCAGAAGGTCGCCACCCCGACCGCGACGAGCATTGAGCAGGTGAGCCGGATGCTCAAGTGCACGCCGGCCCAGATGATCAAGACGCTGATCTACAAGGCCGACGGCAAACCGCTCGCCGTCCTGATCCGCGGAGACCACGAGGCCAATGAAGCCAAGATCCGCCGGGCGGCAGGGGCGAAGGCCGTCGAGCTGGCTGACGAAAAAACCATCCAGCAGGTGACCGGCGCTCCGGTCGGATTCGCCGGTCCCGTGGGAATCCAGTGTGCCGTCGTGGCCGACCACGACGTTCCGGCGATCGTCAATGCCGTCACCGGCGCGAACGAAGCCGACGCGCATTTCACCGGCGTCAACGCCGGCCGCGATTATCACTTGTCGACGACGCACGATCTGCGGATCGCGCATGACGGAGACGCTTGCCCGAAGTGCAAAGCCGCGATGAAGCTCGTCCACGGCATCGAAGTCGGTCACGTCTTCAAGCTGGGGACGAAGTACAGCGCCTGCCTCGCCGCCGAATTCCTGGACGAAAAAGAGCAGCGGCATGCGATGATCATGGGATGCTACGGCATCGGCATCAACCGCATCGTTGCCAGCCTGGCCGAGACGAGCTTTGACGAAAACGGACTGATCTGGCCGCTGTCGGTCGCTCCCTACGAAGTGCTGGTGATTCCGCTGAACGTCACCGACCCCGAGACGATGTCGCTGGCAGAGAGCTTCTACAAGGAGCTCGGCGACGCCGGGATTGACGTGCTGCTCGATGACCGCGATGCGCGGGCCGGGTTCAAGTTCAAGGACGCGGACCTGATCGGGATTCCGTTGCGGATCGTGATCGGCGGAAAGGGGCTGAAAGAGGGGCAGGTGGAGGTGAAATGGCGCGACGCGGCCGCCGCGGTCAAGGTGCCCATCGTCGATGCCGTCGCCACGGTCCGCAAAATGCTCGCCGACCGCCGCCGCGGAGAAGGGGCGGCCGTGCCGGCGTAGGAACTTCCGACCGGCAGCGCCAGGCGCATCCGGAGGCCGCCGGGATGGACCGCTGGTTCGCTCCGTTTTTGAGAGGCACGAAGGGGCCCGCCCGCGGCGCTCAAAATTCGATCCTGCAGTTGGGCAGCTCCTGCCGCAGAGCCTCGACTCCCGCAGCGGTCACCTTCGAGCCTGAGAGGTCCAGCGATTGAAGCCGCTTCAGGCCCTGCAAATGGACCAGTCCGGCGTCTGAAACCACGGTCCCCTGCAGGTTGAGGGACTTCAACGATGACAGGCCCCCCAACGCCTTGAGCCCGCCGTCGCCCACGACCGTGTCGGCGAGATCGAGATGTTCCAGTTCTGCCATCCAGGTGAGATGCTTCATTCCTTCACCGGTGACGGATGTCGATCGCAGCGACAGCTCCCGCAGGCTGGTCATCCCCGAGAGGTGCTTCAAACTGTCGTCGTTCATTTTTGCGCCAGTCAGCCGCAGGACGCGCACCGGCACTTCGATGCGCCGCGGAACGTTCAGGGCGTTCGGCTCAAGATGCAACCCGCTGAGATCGAGGGTCGTCAGCTCCTTGAGCTCCCAGACATAGTGCAGCGACGGAGCTTTGCCGTCCCGGTCCCAGGCGCCCGTGACCTCGGTGCGGGCCAGGCTTAGAGTCTCCAATTGGGGAAGATCCTGCAGATGCTTGAGGTCCCGGTCGTGCACCGGAGTTCCTTCGAGATGCAGCTCTTTCAGGTTGCCCAGCGATGCGAGCTCTTCCAGCGCGGCCCCGGTGATCCGGGTGCGGCTGAGCTGCAGGGAGCGCAAATCCGGCAGGTTTTTCAGCGGGACGAGCCCGGTGTCGGAAAGGGGGGTATCCTGCAGGTCGAGATGGATCAGCGACGTTGTACTCTTGAGGCTCGCGATGTCGGAATCGGTGAACCGGGTATCGGACAGGTTCAGCGATTCAAGGCGGGGCAATTTCGCCAGTCGGGCAATGTCGCTCTGGTTCAGGCGGATGTTCCCGTGCAATTCGACGCCTGTCAGATGAAATGCCCCCGCAGGCAATTCGGCGGCGTCATGGATTGCCTGGCGGTCGGCGACTCTGGGGTCGGGCGTTCCGGTCGTTTCAGTTTTTTTCGGACGCGATCCGTGACGGGTAACGGCCGTCACCAAAACCGCCCCTCCCCGTTCCAGGACCCATTCCGCCGTTTCCCGCTCGGGGTCGCTCGGCTCGTGCGACTCGGAATCGCCAGCCCGCGTGTCGTCGTCGCCCGAACGTTCTTTGTGATGTTTTTTTGACGGATGCGTCTGGTGCGCAGTGCCGTCCGGCGACGATCCCTTTCTGCCCGGCAGGACGCTCCAGACCAATCCCAGGATCAGCATGACTCCCATGGCAGCGGCAGCGATTCGGGTTCGGCGATTCCGCCAGACTCCGGAAGGCGGAAGCGCGGCGGGCCGCGCCGGTTTCGCGGCCGTGAGCTCGTGCAGTTCGGCCGGAAACCCCTGCAGCGACGCGTCGGTTCTCGCATCCAGCGAAGCAAACGTGACAGCCGGAGGACCAGCGGTGGAGAGACCGGCCCGCGAGGGGACCGCGGCCGCCGGCGCCGGGACGCTTCCGGCGGTCCCGGTCGCAAACGGCGCCAGGGCCTGTGCCACCTCGACCGGAGTCGTGTAGCGCATCCGCGGATCGCGGGCCAGCATTTTGGATACGATCTCATCGAGCTCGGCAGGGACGTCGGGCCGATACTGACGCACCCGGAACGCATCCTGCGACGCCCGCGCCATGAGTTTTTCCATCGCCGTGTAACCGGGGAAGGGCAGGCGGCCGGTCAACAGTTCGAACAGCGTGCAGCCCAGGCTGAAAATATCGGCCCGGATGTCGGCGGCTTTTGTATTCCGCGCCTGTTCCGGGGCAATGTAATCGGGCGTTCCCAGGACCTGGCCCGACCGCGTCACGTCCCCTTCATCCTCAGTTTCGCTGGCAAACCGGGCCAGCCCCAGATCGAGGATCTTCACCAGCGGCAGCCCGCCGTGTTCGTCCTCGGTCACCAGCAGGTTTGAGGGCTTGATGTCCCGGTGCACCATCCCCTGCTCGAAGGCGTGTTCCAGACCCAGGGCGGCCTGGCGAATGCACTCGCACGACCAGCCGATCGGGAGCGCCTTCTCACTTCGAATCCATGACTTGAGATTCCGGCCCGGCACGTATTCCATGACCAGAAAATAGTTGTCGCGATCGACATCGGCATCGAGGGCGCGGACGATGTTGGGGTGGTCGACGGCGGCCGCCGACCGGATCTCGCGCAAAAACCGCGTGACCGATTTCCGCCGCTTCAGATGCTGTCTGTTCATGACCTTGAGGGCCACGATGCGGCCGACGGCAGGGAGCATGGCTTTGAAGACCGCCCCCATCCCCCCCTGCCCGATCAGGTCGAGCAGTTTGTAACGGCCCATGAAGAACTGGCTTTGTCCGGCCAGCAGTTGCTGAGCCTGCCATTCGGTGATCCAGCCCGCCTTCACCATGCGGCCGGCGAGCGTCTTCGGTTCTTCCTCGGGCCAGGTGCGAAGTTCCGCCAGTTGTTCGGGCGCAAGAAGGTTGCTCTTCTCGATCAGCCGCTGGAAGTCTGGAAGGGACGCAACCGACATGGCCCGGACTCAGGAGATTGGATTCCCGGGCGGTGTCCGTCGAAACGGCCCCGGCGTGCATGCCCATTATATCCGCCACGCTCGGACTTGGGGATACCTTCAGGACGCATGACCAGCGCATAACCCGGCCCGTTCCATTAAGAATTCGTCAGTTTCCTGGCAGCGTCGCAGTCCGGTCACTCCGTGACCGGAAAGGATGGGACATCCCTCACCACTCCAGCCCTTCCATTACGCTTCGCCCTCCCCCACGCTCCGGGGCTCCGGGACCCGGAGACGCCGAACCGATGGCGAGCTATCGTTCGCAGATTTCACCCCACGCCCTTCGCAAAA
>JBLMWR010000015.1:0-4330 GCA_050257335.1 Deltaproteobacteria bacterium
CAGCTCGCCGTTAACGCCCGGAACGCTGCGCGACAGCCACAGCGCCAGCCCGGCGGCACAGAGGACGGCAATGGCGCCGGCGAGGCGTCGCGACAAGGGTCGCTTTGCGCCCGTTGACGACGCAAGCTGCTTCTGCCAGGCCGCGGGCAGAAGCACGAACAGGGCCGAGAGACTTGCAAGCAGCATGAGGAGCCGTTGCGATTGCTGCGTGCCGGCCCAGCCGATGAAGAGGATGCTGAACGAGACCGCTCCGAGAATCGCACCGACCGTGTTGGCCGCATAGACGCGGCCGACGAGGCGCCCCGGATCCTGCCCGGGCGAGGCAACTGCCGCCAGCGCCAGCGGAAAGCTGGCGCCCCACAGGCAGGCGGCCGGCAGGATGGCCCACAGGCAGCGGACCAGATCGAGCTGCAGGTTGAACCACGGGCTGAGCGAGAGCGCGGGGCTGATCGGCCAGTAGGGAAGCGATTCGCCGAGTTGCCAGGCCGCCCAGGCGACGGCTGCCGCAAGCAGCATCTGGCACACCCCCAGCGCAAAGCGCGGGCGCGCGCTCGTCCGGCCGAGCCATGAACCGAAACTGCTGCCAAGCCCCAGCCCCACCAGAAACACCGCCAGGATCATCGAAAAGGTGTAGACCGTTCCCCCCAGAAGAAGCGACAGAAGCCGCGTCCAGATGACCTCGGCCCCCAGGGCACACAGTCCTGAAAGTCCGATTGCCACATAAACCTGCCACGCGCCACGAACCGAGGCCGCGCCGGCCGCCTGCGGAAACATGACCTCTTCGCGGCTCGCGGCAACGGACGCCGCGTGCGGCGTTCTCAGGGCCAGCAGCAGGGCGACCAGCGCCACGGCCGCGTTGATCGCCGCCGCAACGTACGTCGTGGTCGCCATGTCATGGACGCGAAGGAGATAGAAACCCGCCAGCAGACAGCCGACGACGGCGCCGGCGATATTTCCGCCGTAGAAAAATCCCAGCCACGAGACTCCGTGGGGCGTGGCGTCGACCGATCGGGCGATCGCCGGCAGCGTGGCCCCCATCAGCAGCGTCGGGGGGAGCAGGCAAACGGCGGACACAGCTCCCCGGAGGAGAAAACCCGCCAGGCCATGACCAACCCATGCCGAATATAACGACCCGACGACCGGCATCCCGAACAGCACCGCGATGCCGATCAGACCGATCCCCAGCTCGAGCGCAGCGTACACGCGCAGGGGATGCGCGCCAGTGGAAATCCAGCGGGGGAGAAACAGGCTCCCCAGGCACATCCCCCCCATGAATGTCCCCAGCAGAACCGCCAGCGAGACGGCAGAGGAGCCGATCACGAACTGCAGCATCTGAAACCAGACGATTTCGTAGATCAGCGCAGCGCAGCCGCTTCCCACGAACAGGAGGGTCAGAAACGGCAAGACGCGACCGGAATTGCGGGTCTCCGTCGGACCGTCAGGAAAGGTTTGGGAAAGCATTCGGGAACGATCAACCTCTGCAAGCGGTGGCGGAAACTGGCGGGAAAGGGCCGGTCGGCTGCGGGTTTCCCGGAAGGAGATGCGGAGAAGAAAACCGGGGACCGCACGCTCGTTGCCTTGCTTATTTATATCCTCCATTGAACACCATTGCCCCCGGCGCGGCGTGAAATAGCGAGCGAATGATTAATTTCGGTACGAAAGTATTTTGGGGGCTGCAACCGCGTCACTCCGTGACCCGGCGGTCTCGACGTCCCCATGTCCAGGCATAACACGGCGAATCCGGGCCACGCGCCGCGCTGCCGCGCACAAGCCCGCGTGTTGTTCATCGGTCAGTGTGCGGGTGATGTCGGGGGGCGTCCGGTCACGGAGTGACCGGACTACCGAGCGTGTATTTCTCCCACGCAACTGAGTATCATCATGCCCATCGGAATCGCCTTTCAAGGGAGTGCCGCGAATGATTGGCAAGATGCTGATCGAGAGTCTGGGAGTTTACCTTCCCACCAGGATCGTCTCGACCGATGAAGTCCTGCGGGGATGCAGGGTCAGACTGAGGTTTCCGCTGGAGCGCGTCACCGGGATCGCATACCGGCACGTGGCGGGCGATAACGAGTTCTCCGTCGAGCTGGCGCAAAAGGCGATTCTCGATTGCCTGAGCCGCTCGAAATACGAACCTGAAGACATCGACCTGATCATCAGTTGCGATACATCGCACTCGACGGGCTTTCTTAAGCATTCGGCCGAGCCGGCGACGGCCCTCAGGCTGCAGCGCGACTTCGGACTGACTAACGCGCTGGCTTTCGACGTCACGAACGCCTGCGCCGGAATCTTCACGGCGCTGGTCATCGTACAGTCGCTGCTGGCCGCGGGAGCGATTCGCAATGCCCTGGTCGTCAGCGGCGAGCACATCACGCACCTGGTCCGGACGGCGCAGTTGGAAATCGAGAGCGTCCGGGACCCGCGGCTGGCATGCCTGACGCTGGGGGACGCGGGAGTGGCGCTCATCCTCGAGCAGACCGACAACGGCGCCGCCGGGTTCGAGCCGATTCTGCTGCAGACGCTCGGCGAACACAGTTCACTGTGCATCGGCAAGCAGACCGATCGGAGCCACGGAGGGGCGGTCATGCTGACCGAATCGGGACTTCTGGCCCGGGTGGCGATCGAGGAATCGGTCAATCGCACGCTCGTGGCCCTGCGTGGAAACGGCTGGTTTCCCCGGTCGTTTCAGCACTGCATCATGCACCAGACCGCCCGGATATCCGTCGAGCAAGTGATGCGGGTCCTCAATCGCAAAAGCGGGCAGAAAGTGCTGCATCCGCAGAACACGATCAACAACCTCCGGCACCGGGGGAACACCGCCAGCACGACGCATTTCGTGGCGCTGATGGACCACGTCCGGAACGGCCAGATCGAATCGGGCCAGCGGGTGGTCTTCGGCGTCGCGGCTTCCGGCGTGACTTCGGGAACGGCCCTGTACACGCTCGACGACCTTCCCGACCGGCTGCGTCGGCCGACGCCGCCGGCGAATGGCAGCCCCCGCCGGGCGCGCCGGGGGAACGCCGAGACGCCGCGCCCGCGGCGGCGGGTCAAAATCGAAAGCGCGGGAATTCTGCCCGCCGACCGCGACATCCCGCGGGACGCGGTGTCGATGCTGGCTGCGGCCGCAGATTCGTGTCTTCGCCGCTCGCGGTACGGCCGCCGCGACATCGAGCTTTTGATCAACGCCGGGGTCTACCGGAATGATTTTCTGTGCGAACCGGCGGTCGCCTCGATCGTCGCGGGCAGGCTCCGCACCCGCGACGACCGCCCGGATTCTTCCGATTCCGGAACGCTGGCGTTCGACCTGACCAGCGGGTCGCTCGGCGTGCTCGAAGCCTGCTGGGCCGCCTCGAATATGATCGCATCGGGGAATTTCCGGACGGCGATGGTGATGGCGGCGGAGATCGAAGTCAACAGCGATGCGGGTTCGGGTCGGCGGCTGGGACTCGAAGAGACCGGCTCGGCCCTGATTCTCGACGGTTCCACGGCCGACGGCCCCGGTTTCGGCGCCTTTCACTTTCAATCGTTCCCCCGTCATCTCCACAAGTTCGGCGCGCATTCGGCGGTGGTCGACGGCAAGACCGTGCTGTGCTTCGAGCGCGACCCCGCCTGGGAATCGTCCTGCCGGGATTGCATTGCCGAATGCGTGGCGCAGTTCCTAAAGCGCGAGCGGCACGATCGCTCCGAAATTGCCGTCGTGCTGCCTCCGCTCATTTCGGCGGGGTTCGTGTCGAGGCTGGCGGCAGCGCTCAAGATGCCGCAGGCGCGGGTGGTCTCTCCGCCGGCGGGATGCCGCGACCTGTACACATCGTCGCTCGCTTCGGGGTTGACGATGCTCCGCGAGCAGAATCGCGTGCGGCCTGGAGAGGTGGGCCTGATTGTGGGCGTCGGATCGGGCATTCAGGTCGGCTGCGCGACCTACCATTTTTAGGTGAAACTGGTCGTCAAGCGTACAACCTGATTCGTGGGATGCCACGGCGAGGATCGCGGTCGCGTTTCATACCGGGATCGCGCATGGCGCGGCTTCGCGTCGCTGTGCGACGACCCCGGCCGTGACGCCATCGTTCCCATTTCCGGCACGGAATGTGCCGTTTATAATCATTTTGAATTCCACCGGCGGGCCGGCCGCGGCATGGAGGGCGACGAGAATCCGGAAAGGAAAGACGAGTCCCGGCACGGCCCAAGTCGAGAGAGCGACAATGAATCGAGACCGCAAACTGTGCGACATGACGATGGCCCTGGACCGCATGGGTGGAAACGTCGTGCTGCTCAAGGAAATCATCGAGATGGTTCGTGCCGATATCCCCGGGATGCTCGACCGCCTGCGCGCCGC
>JBLMWR010000016.1:0-3316 GCA_050257335.1 Deltaproteobacteria bacterium
CGAATCCCGACGATTCCCCGCAAACGGGGCCGCGGCCCTCCTCAGTCTGCCGAGCCCGCTTCTCTCTCGGCCGTTCTCATTCCCGGTTCCTCGTTCGCATCCAGTTTTTCGGCTTCCATCAGGCTGGCCACACGCAACAGCGAATCGAGCACGGTCGTGCGCTCGTCCGGCGGCATCCGGTTGAGCTCGTCCCGCAACCGAGTTTGAAGTAATGACGGCGCCGATGCAAGCAGGCGCTCTCCCTGTTTGGTCATATTCAAGATAACGGTCCGGCGGTCGGCCGGATCGCGCGTCCGCGTCACATAACCGTGTTCCTCGAGACGGTCGAGAATCCCGGTCAGCGTCGCATAGCCGATGACCGCGGCGCGGGCCAGCGCACCGGTCGGCACCGGCTGCATCCGGTGAATCACCCGCAGAGTCGAAAGCTGCGGGCCGGTCACTCCGAAATCGCGTTGCAGCAGGTGCGAATGGATATCGGCAGCGCGGGTGATGCGCCGCAGCGCAACGATGACGTGATCTTCGATCGTCAGATGATTGTCCATTTGAGGCTGGCCCGGTGAAAGAGTTTCTCTCGGGATGGATAGAGAAATTCGACAACGAAGTATTGGGATGTCTCTCAATATATTAAGAAAACGTAAGGTTGGAAAGATTTCCTATGCCATTTTGGGCGGAAAGAAGCAAGGATATTCTTTAGTGTGCGGGGCCAGTTTGGCTCCAGCACCCCGGCTGATCCGCAGCAGCCGGGGTGCTTCTTGCGAAACTGACCCGCGGCCTGTTTTTTGGCTGCCAAAGGCATGCCGCAGGCCAATCCGGGTGCATAACGTCAGTTCTCCCCCTCTCCCTTTGGGTGAGGACCGCGTTTTTTTCCGGCTCACCCTCATCCTGACGCAGAGGGAGAGGGAGAGGGAAAACGTTGGCTTCCCTGGAATTGGCGTTATGCGCCCTTCCGCTCAATACCGCACCAATTGGGGTTGACATTCTTTAGCTAGCGAATTAAATTCCCGCACGTTCGAAGGATTGATTCCAGGGGGGGACCGAGCCGGGAAAGGCGTCAAATTCCGGCTTTGTTGATGTTCCCCCCTTGTAAAACAAGGAGGGTGAAATGCTGATTCTGACTCGTCGCCGTGACGAAGCGATTGTGATCCGCAATCGCTTCGGGACTGAAATCCGCCTGCTGGTCTTGGACGTCAAAGGCAACAAAGTCCGCCTGGGGATCGAGGCTCCTGCGGATGTCAATATCGTCCGCGAAGAAGTCCGGTCCCACGAACCCGCTGTGGAAACGTTTGCCCGCGAGCTGGCCTGGATTTGATTCAGGCCGGGGGAGGAAGGCCTTCTCCGGTCGCCCACGCAGGTGATCGAACAGAGAGGGCCTTGCCGGGGTGCATAACCCCAATTCTCTCCCAGAGGGAGAGGGAAATCGTTTGTCACCCCGGAATTGGCGTTATGCACTCGTCTTGCCGTTTTCGCCAGAGAGCGACAATCCGGTGAGCAGAGGCCGTTCGGCGGTCAGCGTCGATTCCGGCGTACCGCCCGTTACCCGATCTTCGCGAGTCCGTCCGTCAATTCGCGCGTCAGGTCGGCTTCGCTTTCGAGCCCCACCGACAGCCGCACGAGGCCCTCCCCGATGCCGTACGCCTTCCGCTCGTCGGCCGTCATGAATTTGTGCGACGTCCCCGCCGGGTAAGAGAGCGTGGTGCGCGCGTCGGCCAGGGTCGGCGAAAAAGGGATCGTCTCGGCGAGGGCCCGGAAGAAATCGGCCACGGCAGGTTTGCCGCCGCGCAGATCGAACGACAGCATCCCCCCGAATCCGCGCGTGAGGAACCGCCGCGCCTTGGCGTGGCTGAGGTGCGCTTCCAGCCCGGGATAATAGACGCGCTCCACCTCCGGCCGGGTCGTCAGGAAGCGGGCCAGCGCCAAAGCCGTCTGCGAGACGCGCTGCATTCGTAAGGGCAGCGTCCGCAGGCCGCGCGACGCCAGCCAGCATTCGAAGGGATTGCTGTTGACGCCGTACAGCGCCGCCAATCCTTTCACCCGGCGGACCGCGTCGCGCCTGCCGACGATCACCCCCAGCATCACGTCCCCGTGCCCGTT
Source organism: Deltaproteobacteria bacterium (assembly GCA_050257335.1). Taxonomy (GTDB): domain Bacteria; phylum Planctomycetota; class Planctomycetia; order Planctomycetales; family Planctomycetaceae; genus JACQFH01. Next base: position 2,092 of record JBLMWR010000016.1, read on the forward strand.
CAGGTATTTCGATGCGCTGTGAAACACCAGCCGCGCGCCGTGTTCGATCGGCCTGAATAGACACGGCGTGGCGAACGTGCTGTCGACGAGGAGCGGGACTTCTCCCAAAGCGGCGGCAATCGCCGGCAGATCGGCGACCTCCATCAGGGGATTCGAGATCGTTTCCACGATGGCCAGCTTCGTCTGCGGCGTGACCGCCCGGGCGAATTCTTGGGGCTGCGTGGCATCGACGTACGTCGTCGTCACCCCGAACGTGCTTTGCAGATGGTTGAGCATCTGCGAAGTGCGTCCGTACAGGACGCGGGCGGCGACGACGTGGTCTCCCGTTTTGACGTGCGCGAGCAGCGCGGCCGTCATGGCCCCCATCCCCGAAGCGCACACCACCCCGGCTTCTGCTCCTTCCAGCCGGGCCACGTCGGCGGCGAAGGCGTCGTGGTTGGGGTTTCCGTCGCGGGTGTAAATATAACCCGTCTCGCGCCCGGTTCCGACCGCCTCGAGCTGTTCGAGGCTATGCATGTCGAACGCCGTCGTCTGAAAAATCGCCGGCGCACTCGGGCGGGTCTTGAAATCGGGATACCACCCGCCGCGGGCGCAGATGGCGTCGTCTGAAGGCTCAATGTGCACGACACATGTTTCCCGTCACGGAGTCTCTGCAATTTACCGGGACCCGCGGGACGCAGCCCGTGGGCTTACTCGATCCTCTATCCTGTATCCTCTTCTCTCCTACCCCTCCGCCACCGCGCGCATCTTTTCGAGCCCGACCCGCGCCACCTCGAGCGGATTGCGCGCCCAAAGGTCTTCGCGGAACAGCTCCAGCGAGAGCCAGCGGTCGTAGCCGATTTTCCGCAGCAGATCCAGCTCGCGTTTCAGGTTCAGGTGCCCGTCGCCGGGGTACACCCGGTTCCTGTCGTGCTGCTGCTCGCGCGGGGGAGAGACCGGGGTGTCGTTGAAGTGCATGACGGCCACCTGCTCGGCCCGCAATTTGGCGATCGATTCGAGCGACCCGCCGCCGCGAAAGATGTGAAACGGATCGAGCACGATCGTTCCCGCCGGATGATCGGCCTTGGTGACGATCTCCAATGCGTCTTCGATGGTGTTGATGTCATCCACGAAGCCCAGGAATTCCATCGCCGGCCTGACCCCCATCGTCAGGCCGATTTGCAGCAGCTCGCGGTAGTTGCGGGCCCCCAGGTCGTGGTCGGCCATTCCCGCCGGCGGCCCGGCG
>JBLMWR010000017.1:0-2703 GCA_050257335.1 Deltaproteobacteria bacterium
GAACCGGATTCTGCGGTCGCGATTCCAGCCGGTTACGTCAACAATCTTAACACGCGAAGATGTGAAAATCACCGGCGAATGATGGATCGGCAAAGGATGCGGCTCGCAATCTGAACGCGCATACCGCCGGAATAAAGCCCGCGGCTCGTATCGGCGAATAGACGGGGCGCGCGATTTTCGAGTGCGGGAGACTTTTCACTTTCAAGACCGGTTGTTAACCTAAGTCAGTTTCCCGCCGAATGCTCGACCCGCGCGGTGAGACCAGTCGTCGCCGGTTGCCGTTCCGTTTCCCCGCGCAGGCTGGGAGCCTGCCACATCTCACGGCCCTGATTGCGACCGGTCTGCGCGCGGGGAGGGGTTTCGTAGGACGGGCTTCTCAGCCCGTCCGAATTACCGGACGGCCCGAGAAGGCCGTCCTGCATACGAACCGAACTGATTCCAAGTGCCGCGTCGAACCGACATCAAGAAGATTCTGATCATCGGCTCCGGCCCGATCGTCATCGGGCAGGCGTGCGAATTCGACTATTCGGGGACGCAGGCCTGCAAGGCGCTGCGCGAAGAAGGGTACGAAGTGGTGCTGGTCAATTCGAACCCGGCCACCATCATGACCGACCCGGACATGGCCAACCGCACGTACATCGAGCCCATCACCTGGGAATACGTGCAGAAGATCATCGAGAAAGAACGCCCCGATGCGCTGCTCCCTACGCTGGGGGGCCAGACGGGGCTGAACGTGGCCATGGACCTGGCCCGCCGCGGGATCCTCAAGCAGCTCCACTGCGAGCTGATCGGCGCCCGGGAAGAGGTCATCGCCAAGGCCGAGGGGCGCGAGTCGTTCAAGCAGGCCATGTTGAAAATCGGCCTGGATGTCCCGCGCAGCGCCACGGTGCACAACCTCGAAGAGGCCCGCGCGGCCCTGCGCGACATCGGCCTGCCCATCATCATCCGCCCGAGTTACACCCTCGGCGGCTCGGGGGGCGGGATCGCCTATAACCGCGACGAATTCGAATCGAAGGTCGCCCGCGGCATCGCCATGTCGCCTGTCGGCGAGGTGCTGCTCGAAGAATCGGTGATCGGCTGGAAGGAATTCGAGATGGAGGTGATGCGCGACGTCGCCGACAACGTCGTCATCGTCTGCTCGATCGAGAATTTCGATCCGATGGGGGTTCACACGGGTGATTCGATTACCGTGGCCCCGGCCCAGACGCTGACCGACAAGGAATATCAGCGGATGCGCGACGCCACGATCTCCATCATGCGCGAGATCGGCGTCGAGACGGGCGGGTCCAACGTGCAGTTCGCCATCGAGCCGCGCACCGGGCGCATGGTCGTCATCGAAATGAACCCGCGCGTCAGCCGCTCCAGCGCCCTGGCGTCGAAGGCGACCGGCTTCCCGATCGCCAAGATCGCCGCCAAGCTGGCCGTCGGTTACCGCCTCGACGAAATCCCGAACGACATCACTCGCGAAACGCTGGCCTGCTTCGAGCCCACGATCGACTACGTCGTCACGAAAGTTCCCCGCTGGACGTTCGAAAAATTCCCGGAGGCCGATCCGGTCCTGACCGTGCAGATGAAGTCGGTCGGCGAAACGATGGCCATCGGGCGGACTTTCAAGGAGTCGCTGCAGAAGGCGCTGCGCGGCCTCGAAATCGGCCATTTCGGGCTGGGTGGGGGCAAAAAAGACCTGTGGGGGACCGACCGTCAACCCGCGCTGGAGGAAATCGAGAACAAGCTTGCCACGCCCAATGCCGAGCGGATCTTCTACATCCGCTATGCGTTCCAGGCGGGGATGAGCGTGGGCCACGTCCACGAGCTGACGAACATCGATCCCTGGTTCCTGCAGCATCTGGAAGAGCTGGTGCAGCAGGAAGACGAGATCCGCCAGATCGACCGGCTGGAAGCGGCCGGCGACGACCTGATTCGCCAGGCCAAAAAGAGCGGGTATTCCGACCGGCAGCTCGCCTGGTGGTGGGACGCCACCGAGATGGAAGTCCGCCGGCATCGCAAGGCGCGCGGAATCGAGGCCACGTTCAAACAGGTCGATACGTGCGCCGCCGAGTTCGAGGCCTGCACCCCTTATTATTACTCGACGTACGAAAGCGAAGACGAAACGCCCCCGCGGACGCCGGGCAAGAAACGGATCATGATTCTGGGGGGCGGTCCGAACCGGATCGGGCAGGGGATCGAGTTCGACTACTGTTGCTGCCAGGCGTCGTTCGCGCTGCGCGAACTGGGGATCGAGAGCATCATGGTGAACTCGAACCCCGAGACGGTCTCGACCGATTACGACACGTCGGACCTGCTCTTCTTCGAGCCCCTGACCACCGAAGACGTGCTCAACATCTGCGACCGCCTCTCTCCCGACGGAGTCATCGTTCAGTTCGGCGGCCAGACCCCGCTCAATCTCGCCCGCGGACTGGAAGCCGCCGGGGTCAAGATCATCGGCACCAGCCCCGACATGATCGACGCCGCCGAAGATCGCCAGCGGTTCCAGGAGATTCTCGCGCGGCTCCAGTTGCGGCAGCCCCCCAACGGCGTCGCCACCGATACCGAGGGAGCGCGGCTGGTTGCCGAGCGCATCGGCTACCCGATTCTCGTTCGGCCCAGCTACGTCCTGGGAGGCCGGGCCATGGAGCTGTGTTACGACGAAGGTTCGCTCGTCGAATACATGACGAAGGCAGTCGAGGCTTCCCCCGACCACCC
>JBLMWR010000018.1:0-13849 GCA_050257335.1 Deltaproteobacteria bacterium
CAGCTCTATCTCAGCAACTACGCGCTGATGCATCTCAAGGACGAGCTGGCGCGGCTGCCGGGGATCAGCGAGGTGCTCGTGTTCGGGCAGCGCGATTACAGCATGCGGATCTGGCTCGATCCCGACAAGCTGGCGGTGCGGACCCTGACCGTGACCGACGTGATTTCGGCCCTGCGCGAGCAGAACGCCGCCGTGGCGCTGGGGCAGATGGGCCAGCCCCCGTCGACCGCCGGACAGCCCCTGCAGGTTCCCCTGACGATGCAGGGACGGTTGAGCGATCCCGAAGAGTTCGGCGAGATTATCGTTCGCACTACGCACGACGGCCGCAAGCTGCGAATTCGCGATCTCGGGCGCGTCGAGCTTTCCGCCCGGAGCCACGATGTGAGCAACCGGTTCGACGGCAAGCCCACCGTAGGCCTGGCAATTTTTCAGTTGCCCGACGCCAACGCCCTCGAAACGGCCGACCTGGTCAAAGCCAAGATGGCCGAACTGGCCGCCGATTTTCCACGGGAAGTGGCCTACGAGATCGGGTACGACACGACCCCCTTCATCTCCGAGTCGATTCATGAGGTCTTCAACGCGCTCCGCGACGCGATCATTCTCGTGGCCGTGGTGGTGCTGGTCTTTCTGCAGGGGTGGCGGGCGGCGATTATTCCCCTCATTGCCGTGCCCGTGGCCATCATCGGCACGTTCGGCGCGATGGCGGTCGCCGGCTTCAGCCTCAACAACCTGACGCTGTTCGGCCTGGTGCTGGCGATCGGCATCGTCGTGGACGACGCCATCGTCGTGGTCGAAGCGGTGGAACACCACATCGAGCAGGGGCTCGCGCCCCGGGCCGCGGCGTTCAAGGCGATGGATGAAGTCTCCGGCCCGGTCATCGCCGTGGGTCTGGTGCTGAGCGCGGTGTTCATTCCCTGCGCGTTTCTGTCGGGAATCGTGGGACAGTTCTTCCGGCAATTCGCCCTGACGATCGCCGTCTCGACCATCATCTCGACCTTCAACTCGCTGACCCTCAGCCCCGCGCTGGCGGCCCTGTTGCTTCGCCCGCGCACGGCCAAGCGCGATCCGCTGACGTGGCTCCTCGATTTCCTGCTTGGCTGGCTCTTTCATTCCTTCAATTGGGGTTTCCGGAAATCTACCGGAATATATACGCGGCTCGTGGGCCGGCTGCTGCGCGTGCCGGCCCTGGCGCTGTGCCTTTACGGGGGACTCGTGCTGCTGACGTGGTGGAGCTTCGGGCAGCTTCCCACCGGTTTCATTCCCACGCAGGACAAAGGATATCTCGTCGCCAGCGTGCAGCTCCCCGATTCGTCGTCGGTGCTCCGCACGCGCGAGGTCATCGCCAAAATCGAACGGATCGCCCTCGATACCCCCGGCGTCAAGAACGTGAATTCGGTCGCCGGAAACTCGTTCATGCTCAGCGCCTACGGCTCGAACTTCGGGTCGATGTTCATCATTCTCAAGAACTTTTCGGAGCGCAAGTCGGACGACCTCTATGCCGACGAGATCATGAAAAAGCTGCGGAAGGAATACGCCGAAAAGGTTCCAGAGGCGATCATCAACGTCTTCCCTCCGCCGGCCGTCTCGGGGCTGGGACGCGCGGGGGGCTTCAAGCTGATGGTCGAGGACCGCGGCGACGTGGGTCTCCGCGAACTGCAGGAGCACACTGACACCCTGGTGAAAAAGGGGAATGAGGAGGCGGGGGTGCAGGGGCTGTTCACCGTCTACAACGCCAATTCGCCGCAGTTGTTCGCCGACGTTGACCGCGAGAAATGCCTCAAAGAGGGGGTCAGCCTCGGGGACGTCTTCTCGACGTTGCAGGCGTACCTCGGCTCGCTGTACGTCAACGATTTCAATCTCTTCGGCCGCACCTGGCAGGTGATCGTGCAGGCCGATCAGACGTACCGAAACGAGGTCGAGGACGTCAAACGGCTGAGAGTCCGCAACGCCAAAGGTCGGATGGTGCCGCTGGGGTCGCTCGTCAACGTCCGCATGATCGGCGGGCCGCTCGTCCTCACCCGCTACAACATGTACCCGGCCGCAGCCATTCAGGGGAACACCGCGTCCGGCGTCAGCACGGGCCAGGCGCTGGGCATCATGGAATCGGTGGCCCGGCGCGAGTTCCCTGACTCGGTGTCATTCGAATGGACCGAGATTGCGTACATTGAAAGCACCGCGGCCGACAAGGGCATGGTGGTGTTCGGGCTGTCGGTCGTGTTTGTGTTTCTGGTCCTGGCGGCACTTTACGAAAGCTGGTCGCTGCCGCTGGCCGTCATTCTCGTCGTCCCCCTGTGCGTTCTCAGCTCGCTGGCCGGAGTGTGGCTGGCAAACATGGACATCAACATCTTCACCCAGATCGGTTTCGTCGTGCTCATCGGCCTGGCGAGCAAGAACGCGATTCTGATCGTCGAGTTTGCCAAGGCGCGCCGCGAAGAAGGCGTCGATCGCCGCCACGCCACGCTGCATGCCTGCGAGCTGCGCCTGCGGCCGATCATGATGACCTCGTTCGCCTTCATCCTCGGCGTCGTCCCCCTCGTGGCGGCGCATGGCGCGGGGGCCGAAATGCGGCGGACCCTGGGAACGGCTGTTTTCAGCGGCATGCTGGGAGTCACCTTTTTCGGAATCGTGCTCACCCCGGTCTTCTTCTACGTGATCGACCGTCTGGCCGCCGCGAACGTGTTTGCCTCGGGAAGGCTGCATGGGATCAACCGTGTGGTTCTGGATGTCCTCAGTCTCGGATTCATCCGCCGGACCGTGCACCCACAACTGGCACGGTTTTGGGGGACCACGAGACTCGCACAGTGCGTTCCGGCTCACGAGGGACCGGCGCTCGCGAATTCCGGGCGCCCCCCCGGGCTTCCCCACGCGAATGCAGGGAATGGCGCGTCGTTAGACAATGGAAAGCTGTCCGCGGACGGAGCACCCACCGACAACGGATCTCCCAAGAGCAAACCAACGCCCGTGAGCACCGACCACTGACTACTGACAAAATCCGAGATCTGAAATGACCGTTCACCCTCCAGCGGGCTTACGCCCCCCGATCGCCTGAGCTGAATTCATGTTCTCCCGCTTCTTCATCGATCGGCCGATCTTCGCTTCCGTCCTCTCCATCGTGATCACGCTGGCGGGGGGAATCGCCCTGTTTACGCTGCCGATCACGCAGTATCCCGAGATCACCCCGCCGACGGTCGAGGTCTCGGCGGTGTATCCGGGAGCCAATGCGCAGGTCGTCGCCGACACGGTCGCCGCGCCGATCGAACAGCAGGTCAACGGCGTGGAAGACATGATGTACATGTCGTCGCAGTGCACGAACGACGGCGTGTACCGGCTGACGGTGACCTTTCACCCCGGCACCGACCTGAACCTGGCGCAGGTGCTCGTCCAGAACCGCGTGGCGCTCGCCCAGCCGATTCTGCCGGCTCTGGTGACGCGCCGTGGCGTCATGGTCAGGAAAAAATCGCCGACCGTGCTGATGATCGTCAACCTGTTCTCGCCCGACGGCAGCCGCGACAACCTGTTCCTCAGCAACTACGCGACGATTCAGTTGCGCGACGAGCTGTCGCGGCTGGCGGGGGTGGGAGACATCTCGTTTCTCGGCCAGCGCGACTACAGCATGCGGGTCTGGCTCGACCCCGATCGCATGTCCGTCCGTAACCTCTCGGCCACCGACGTGGTGACGACCATCGACCAGCAGAACGCCCAGGTTGCCGCCGGACAGATCGGCCAGCCCCCCGCCCCCCAGGGTCAGGTGTTTCAGTACACGATGAGCACGCTGGGGCGGCTGGCCGAGGACCAGGAGTTCGATCAGATGATCCTCCGCTCCGACGGCAACGGGCGGATCCTCCGCATCCGCGACGTGGCCCGTTCCGAACTGGGGGCCCTCGGATACGATCAGCTCTGCACGCTCGACGGCAAGCCTTCGGTGGCCCTGTCCGTCTACCAGCTCCCGGGATCCAACGCGCTCGAGACGGCGCAGGCGGTCCGGCAGAAGATGGACGAGCTTAAGATCCGCTTTCCGGCGGGACTCGATTACGCGATCGTCTACGATACAACCCCGTTCATCGAAGAGTCGGTGAATGAAGTCTTTCACTCGCTTCGCGACGCCGTCGTTCTGGTCGCCGTCGTGGTGCTCGTCTTTCTGCAGGGGTGGCGGGCGGCGGTCATTCCGCTCGTCGCCGTTCCCGTCGCCATCGTGGGGACGTTCGCCGCCATGGCCGCCGTCGGATTCAGCCTCAACACGCTGACGCTTTTCGGCCTGGTGCTGGCGATCGGCATCGTCGTGGACGACGCCATCGTCGTCGTCGAGGCGGTCGAACACCACATCGAAGAAGGGATGTCTCCCCGCGACGCGGCGATCCAGGCGATGGACGAAGTTTCGGGTCCGGTGATCGCCGTCGGGCTTGTCCTCAGCGCCGTCTTCATCCCCTGCGCGTTCATCTCCGGGATCGTCGGTCAGTTCTTCCGCCAGTTCGCCCTGACGATCGCCATCTCGACCGTCATCTCGGCCTTCAACTCGCTCACCCTCAGTCCCGCGCTGGCGGTGCTGCTGCTCAAACCCAGACAGCACGGCCACGGGGAAGCCGTTCCGCGGCTGGGGCTGGTCCTCGCGTTCGCCTGGGCCGGTTACCAGTTCCTGACCCCCGCGCTTCTGCAGCGGTTGCCTGTTCCGTTCCCCGAACTGCCGCCCGCGGCCGCGCCATTGATCCCCTGGGGCGCGGCCCTGGCGGGTCTGGCGGTCGGCTGGGTCGCCAGCCGCATCGTCAATCGGCTCCTCGGCTGGTTTTTCCGCGTCTTCAACCGCGGCTTCGGCGCGCTGACTTCGGGCTACGTCGGCTCGGTCGGGCTGATGCTCCGCGGCAGCCTGGTCATCCTCGTGATTTACGGCGGTTTGCTCTACGCCACCTGGGACCTCTTCAGCAAAACGCCCACCGGGTTCATCCCCGCGCAGGACAAGGGTTATCTGCTGGTCGAAGTGCGGCTCCCCGATTCGGCGTCGCTCGATCGCACGACGCGGATCATGCGGCAGATCGAGGAGATTGCCGGCAAGGCCCCGGGGGTCGAGCACACCGTCGCCATCGCCGGTCAGTCGATTCTCCTCAGCGCCAACGCCGCAAATTTCGGGACGATGTACCTGATGCTCGACGATTTCCATTCGCGTGCCGCGCGGCATCTCTCGGGCGACGTCATCGCCGGGCGGCTGAAAGCGCAGTTCGATGAAGCGGTGGAAGAAGGCGTGGTCAACGTGCTGGGGGCGCCCCCGGTGGATGGCCTGGGAACCGCCGGTGGCTTCAAGATCGTTATCGAAGATCGCGGCGACGGTTCACTGAATAATCTGCAGGCCGTGGGGCAGACCATCGTCGACGAAGGGAACGCCACGCCGGGGCTGGCTGACGTATTCACCAGTTTCCGGGCCGACACCCCCTGGCTGTACCTCGACATCGACCGGACCGAGGCCAAGTCGATGGGCGTTTCAATGGCCGAAGTCTTCAATACGCTGCAGGTGTATTTCGGGTCGCTGTACGTCAACGATTTCAACCGTTTCGGCCGGACATGGCAGGTCAACGTGCAGGCCGACGCGAAATTCCGCATGCAGACCGACGATCTGAAGCGGCTCAAAGTCCGCAACGTTCAGGGGCGCATGGTCCCCCTCGCCGCGTTCGCCAGCGTCCGCGAAATCACCGGCCCGGTGATGCTCAACCGCTACAACCTCTACCCGGCGGCTCTCGTCAACGCCAACGCGGGGGGCGGCACCAGCTCCGGGACCGCCATCGACCTGCTCGAGCGCGTCTCCCAGAAAAACCTCGGCCCGTCGATGCGCGCCGAATGGACGGAGCTGGCCCTCCTGCAATTGAAGGCCGGGAAAACCGCCATGTACGCGTTCCTCCTTGCCGTGGTGCTCGTCTTTCTCGTCCTCGCGGCGCAGTACGAAAGCTGGTCGCTGCCCTTGGCGGTGATTCTCGTCGTCCCCATGTGCCTGTTATGCTCGATCGCCGGCGTCATCGTCGCCCGCATGGACATCAACATCTTCACGCAGATCGGCTTTGTGGTGCTGGTGGGGCTGGCGTGCAAGAACGCCATCCTGATCGTCGAATTCGCCCGCAGCCGGCACGAAGCCGGAATCGACCGTTTTCAGGCCACCCTCGACGCCTGTAAACTGCGGCTGCGGCCGATCATCATGACGTCGTTCGCCTTCATCTTCGGCGTCATCCCGCTGGTCATCGGCGAAGGGGCCGGCGCCGAAATGCGCCGCACGCTGGGGACCGCCGTCTTCGCCGGCATGCTCGGCGTGACCCTCTTCGGTATCTTCCTGACCCCGGTCTTCTTCTACGTCATCCAGTGGCTCGCGGACCGGGCTACCACACTTCAAATCCGCCGCAGCAACGCAGGAATTGAATCCATTTCTTCAACTGCTCGTCACTGACCTCGTAGGGGGAGACCGTTTCCATGCTCGGGTTCCGGGCCAGTTCCTCTTCGCTCAAGAACCGTCCCTCGGGAGTGACGCGGATGCCCGATTCCAGGACGAACCCCTCGGCGTGATGCTCCATCCACCTCTCGAAGCGAGCGGCCATTTCGGTCGCCGCCTGCTGATCGAGGGCCCCGCCCCCGCCGCCGGTCGCCATGGCGTCAAGCGTCTTTTTGTCAAACAGGTCGGGGCAGAGCTGCACGATCAGCGCATGAATCGGCCGCCACGCCCAGAACTCGGTGCGAAAGTCTTTTCCCGCTGCTGCGGAGGGCTTGCGCCCCTGAATGTCCATCGCCATGCCTTTGATTTTATCAGGCGAGCGGGGCCGCGTAAGCCCCCCTGTTGTTCAAGCGGATGTCAGGCCCGAAAAGTTGAGGTTCCTGGACCTTCCCCCGGATCGTGGAATCGCATAACTTTGGTAAATGAGGCTGTGGCACGCAGAGCGTGCCTGCTGCTTTTTTCCCGAGGAACAGTCCCTGATGGCCGTGCTGCTGCAGATCAAGAATGCGTACAAGAGTTATGGCGAACAGGTGCTGCTGGACGGGGCCGAGGCGACGCTGACCGATGACGTCAAGGTGGGCTTTGTCGGCCGCAACGGGGCCGGCAAGAGCACGCTTTTGCGCGTGATCCTGGGAGAAGAAGAGCTCGATCGCGGCGAAGTGATTCGCCATCCCAGACTGCGCCTGGGCTATCTGCGGCAGCACGATCCGTTCCTTCCGGGCGAAACGGCGTTGCAGTTCCTGATGCGCGACAGCGGCCAGCCCGACTGGAAATGTGGTGAGGTTGCCGGGGAATTCGAGCTGAAGGGGGCGTATCTCGACGGTCCCATCGCGAAGTTATCGGGCGGCTGGCAGACGCGCGTCAAGCTGGCGGCCCTGCTCCTTCACGAGCCAAACCTGCTGCTCCTCGACGAACCGACGAACTTCCTCGACCTGCGCACGCAGATCCTCCTCGAACACTTTCTGCGGCACTACAAAGAAGCCTGCCTCGTCGTCTCGCACGACCGGGCCTTTCTGGGGGCCACGTGCAGCCACACCCTCGATCTGACGCGCGGGAATCTCACGCTGTACCCCGGCAAGATCGACGCCTTTCTGGAATACCAGCGCGAGCGGCGCGAACATGACGAGCGCTCGAACGCCGCGGTCCTCGCCAAACGCCGGCACCTCGAAGACTTCATCGCCCGCAACAAGGCCCGTGCCAGCACCGCCTCGCGGGCCAAATCCAAGAGTAAGCAGCTCGAACGGCTGGAACTGGTCGAGATCGATGGCGACGATCCGACCGCCCGGATCCGCGCACCGATCGTCGAACCCCGCCAGGGACCGGCCCTGCGGTGTAAGAACCTGGCGATTGGCTATCCCGAGCGGCAGGTCGCCGCCCAGATCGATCTGGAAATTGACCACGGCTCGCGGGCGGCAGTCGTCGGCGACAACGGCCAGGGAAAAACGACGTTCCTCCGCACCATCGTCGATTCGCTGAGGCCCCTGGCCGGAGAGGTCAAATGGGGTTATGGCTGCTCAATCGGCATTTACGCCCAGCACGTTTACACGAGCCTTCCCGAGAAGCAGACCGTCTTCGAGTACCTCGAAGCCACTGCGGCGCGGGGGACGAAGGAGCAGCAGACCCTCGCTGCGGCGGGAGCCATGCTCTTCCGAGGCGACGCCATCGACAAACGGATTTCGGTTTTGTCCGGCGGCGAACGGGCCCGGCTCTGCCTGACCGGGCTGCTCCTCAGTCAATACAACGTGCTCGTGCTCGACGAACCGGGGAACCACCTCGATGTGGATACCGTCGAAGCCCTCGCCGAGGCGCTGCTCGAATACAGGGGGACGGTGATCTTCACCAGCCACGACCGGCACTTCATGAAACGCGTCGCCACCAGCATCGTTGAGGTCCGCGACGGCCGGGTCACGAACTACCGCGGCAACTACGAGGCGTACCTTTACTCCGTCAACAAGGAAATCGACGACGGCGAGCGCGAACGGGACTTGCGGCTGGCGAAGGTCCCCCCCGCCATGACCGTACCCCCCAAAGCCGCGCCGAAAGCCGCACGGCGTTCCGACCGCGAAGTCCGCAAAGAAATCAGCAGCGTGGAAAAGACGATCGCCCGCCTCGACGAACAGAAGCGCGACGTCAACCGCCGGTTGCTCGCGACGACCGACCCTGCCGAAGCGATGCGCCTGCACAACGAAGTCACTGCTGTCGGCGCCCAGCTCACCTCTGCCGAAGAGCGCTGGTGCGAACTGCAGGCGGAGGTAGAAGTAATGTAGATCAGGCGGGAAAGCCCGACCTATTCTTCCGGGAGCGGAACCTGTTTTTGCGAGGCGAGGTAGGCGATGAAATCGCGCACCTGTTCTTTGGTCAGGCTCTCGAGCTGGCCTTCGGGCATGATCGAGACTTCGGACAACTTGACCTCGTCAATCTCCTCGGCGGGAATCGTCACCCGGTCGGTCGCGGTCTGCAGCGTGAGTCGCGCCGGCGTCCGTTCGACGACCAGTCCCGTGAGGATCCGCCCGCCCGTCGTCTCGACAACCGACATCCGGAAGTCCTGGGCGATCTCGGAGCTGGGGTCGAGCAGATTCGAGAGAATGTAATCCAGGTTCGCGCGGTTGGAGCCGGTCAGATCCGGGCCGATCCGGCCTCCTTCGCCGAACAGCACGTGACATTGCAGGCACGACTTGCTGTAGATCAGCCGGCCGTTGGAAAGGTCGGCACGGCTCAAAAACGACGGCGTCAGCAGCGCCTTGTACCTGGCGACCTGTTCCTGCTTGCGCGGCGACGTGCTCCGCACGTCTCCCCAGACATGTCGCAGCCGTTCCGTCACCTCTTCGTCCCCGAACGCGAAGAGCTGCCGGGCGATGTATGCCGACAGATCGTTTCGCGCCACGATCTTTTTCTCGACAGCGTCCAGAAGAGCCAGGGCAAACGTCTTGCGTGAAGCCAGCGTGGCGACGGCTTCCTGCTTCTCGTCGCGAGTCAGACCGCTGTAGACCGCCAGCACTCGCGCCGAAGTCTCGTCCGCGGGGACCGAGGCGAGGCCACGCAGCGCCGTGCGACGAAGTACCTTGTCCGTGAGAAACTTGTGCAGCAATGGCGCGAGGTCGGCAGGATCGTTGGCGATCAGCGCCTCCAGCGCCGCCTGCCGCTCGGCCGCCGCTGCGGCAGGCGTCTGCGCGATCCGGCGCAGATCGACCACTGCCTGCGGGTCGCCGAACACCAGGGCCAGCATCACGGCGTGCTGGCGGACCGACGATTCGCCGCTCTGTGCGAGTTTTTTGTAGACTGCCGGCCAGCCGCCGTGCATCGGCATGCGCTTCCGTCCCCGCAAACCCTCGCGGGTCCCCATCAGCAGATCGGCGTGCACCGCCGTTTCGGACGTCGACCCCAGCGCCGCAATCAATGGCCCCAGGTCTCCTTGCTCTCCCTTCACGGCAGCGGCATCCGCCATGCGCCGGGCGGCGAATTGCCTGACAAGCGGAATTCTCGCTTCGACGGCAAGCTCGAGCGCCTTGTGCGGATCGTCGCGGACCAGCGGCTCGATCGCGTACCAGGCCATCAGCGGGAGGTTGGCGTCTTCGACGTCTTCCGCATGGCCGGCGAGGCCTCGTGCGATCGGCCAGCGCCGATCCGGCGGCAAGCGCTGCTGCGCCGCCGCCAGGTAGAGCCGCACGACGGGTGACGGGTCGCTCCTGGCCAGCACGGCGAATTTGTCCAATGATTCCGCGCGCGGCGCGCTGCTCTCGCACAGCAGCTGAATCGCCCAGGCGCGGATGTGCTCGACGGGATCGTCGAGAAGGGCCTGGAGACGGACCGCGTCCAGTCCCCCTGTCACGCACAGGGCCCAGAGCGCCCGCAGCCGGCGCGTCACGTCCTGGTGCGTTCCCAGCATCGCGTTCAACGCCGCGTGCACGGCTTCCTTCTTCCAGCCGGGTTTCGCAGCCCGTTCCTGCAGCAGCCGCCGCGCATGCCGCACGTACCAGTCGTTGGCGTGCAACTGCAGCTTCACCAGTTCGTCGTCGGTGAGGCGCGCGAGATCGACGGCCGCGCGCCGCGGCGCGCCGTAGCTGACCTTGAAGATCCGGCCGCTCTCACGGTGCGGCTTGTAGGTGTGACATTCCCCTGTGTCGGACCAGTCGGAAACGAAAACGCTGCCGTCGGGCCCTGTCCGCAGCGTCACCCCCATGAACCACGGATCGCCGGCGAGCATGAAGTCGACCCCGTGTTTGGCCGTGTAACCCGACCCGCGCCGCCGAAGGATGTCGTTGTTGATCCGCCGGCCGTGAACGTTGCACATAAAGACCGTGTTGCGGTATTGCGGCGGAAAGCTGTCTCCCAGATAGACCAGCGTGCCGCAATGGGCATGGCCGCCGCCCATTGCGAGGACCTCCTGCGTCTCGCCGCGCATGGCGCTCGGCTTGTCCCCGGGATAGTGCAGGTGGTCGGCGCACGTCGGCAGGCGTTCGTAGGCATACAGGCTCGAGGGCCTGTTGCGCCACGGCTCGTAGTGCCCCCCTTGCAGAATATGAAACAGGTGCGGATTCACGCAGTTGGAAACAAAGCACTGTCCGAAATCGTCGAAGTCCACGCCCCAGGGATTGGTCGTCCCGTCGGCGAAGTTCTCGAAGACGAGCCGCGTGGGATGAATGCGATAGACGCCGCCGTCGCAGTGGATCCGCTCGCTGGCGGGGGTCCCCGGCCGTCCCACGTCAGAGGGGCTGGTCCGGCCATGCCCTGCGTAGAGCCAGCCGTCCGGCCCCCAGGTGAAGCCATTCGCAAGGTTGTGCCGGCTTTCCTTGTGTCCGAAGCCATCGAACAGCACCTGCGGCGGATCGTCGGGACGGTCGTCGCCGTCGCGATCGGGAATAAAGTAGAGGCTTGGGGGAGACATGACCCACACTCCGCCGAAACCGTATTCGATGCCGGTGACGTAATTGAGCCCCTCGAAGAAGACCTTCCGCAAATCGGCCCGGCCGTCGCGGTCGGTGTCTTCCAGGATGGTGATGCGGTCCTTGCCGGTCGGCTGCCAGTCGGCGTAGTTCAGCGCCTCGGCGACGAACAGCCGGCCGCGGTCGTCGAAACAGTACGAGATCGGCTGCACGACGTCCGGCTCGGCGGCCACCAGCGTCACGGTGAACCCGGCGGGAACCTGCATTCCCTTCGCCGCCTTCTCCGCCGGCCACGGTGCTGGAACTGAATCAGCAGCGGCCACGATCGCCGGCAACGTTGAAATCCACAGCGCCAAGAACCTGCTTGTCATGCGTTCCAGACCCCTGCCGTTGAGCCCCACGATTCGGGGCCGTCGAAGGCACACTCGTCCCTTTCGCACGATACGACAAACAGCGAACTGCGACAAGTTGCCGCCGCGAGCCGGTGGGTTTATCCCACCGGGATCCGGTTCAAGCTGGCACACGAAAGACAACACGCAGGTCAAGGTCCCGGCGTCCCGCGAACACGCAGCGATTGATTTTCGATTTGAGCAGAGAAGGTAGAAAGATGAGGGGAAGGGAAACTACGGAGGAGATCCACAGATTGCGCAAATTTTCGCAGATTATACTTTGGTATGATGAGACGCCGCACAACCGACCGCTGTTGTAGGATGAGCCGATGAAAACCGCGTTCAAGGAATGGGCTGCCGTCTGCCGGGCGCTGGGGTTGGGTGAACAGATCGTCATCCTCCGCAAAGGGGGCATCGTCGAGGCGGGAGGCACCTTTCGCGTCGAGCATCCCGAGTTCCTCCTCTTCCCCACATTTCTGCATCAGTCTCCCGACAGCCTCATCCCGGCGGCCCGGCACCTGCTCGAAGAGGCTCGGGCAGAGATGCCGAACGCGGGAGAGATCGTCTTTCGGAATTACGCCCGCGTCACCGATCATTTCCGGATTCAGTCGGCCGAGGAATTGCGGCGGTTGCGCGGGTTTCACGTCTGGTCGGACGCGGTTGTCGAAGAACGCTTCCACCGCTGGCAGAAGTCCCTCCACGTCCTGCTCGTCCGCGTTTACGCCCTCCCGCAGCCGACGACGATTCCCCAGCGCGACGAATACGCCGGCTGCAAATCATGGGTCGATCTCGATGTAGACGTGTCGGTCAATAGGGCGGAGCCCGTAATCTTTGAAGAGAGGTACCGGCGCCGAACCGACGAAATCTGCTCCGCTCTGCGCGACAGCCGGTAGGCATTCTTCCGTTGTGCCTGCTAAACGATCGAGACAAATTTGCCCGGAGCGGAAGTCATGAGTTGCATTGCGTTCAAAGCTATGCTTTCCTAAACCGCAGAGGGCGCAAAGGACGCAGAGAGCAACACACATCGTCCTTTATTCTCCGCATCCCAGGCGTTCTCGGCGGTTCAAAAAAAACCAGTCCCTGTGCTGGCGACTTCGGGACGCCCGAAACTCGAACGTCTCGGAAGCAGATCATCGGAAAGCAATCCCATGCCCGACCTGGCGGACGGTGAATCGATCGAGATGCAGGGGTCCGGACGGACGCCATACGTGCTCAAGAACACCGGCGGGGTGTACTCGTGCACCTGCCCCGCGTGGCGCAACCAGTCGCTCACCATCGAGCGGCGGACGTGCAAGCATCTCCGCAAGCTGCGCGGCGATGCCGCCGAGACCGAGCGCGTCGGCAACGCCCTTCCTGTCCGAAAAAAAGAGGGGGACGACGAAGGGGACGAAAGCCAGGGCCCGCCGCTCCTTCTGGCCCAGGTCTGGGAGAACGACATTGACCTGGCCGGCTGGTGGATGAGCGAGAAGCTCGACGGCGTCCGCGCGTACTGGGACGGCCAGCGCTTCATCTCGCGGCTCGGAAACGAATTCCACGCCCCCGACTGGTTCATCCGCGGGCTCCCCGATACGCCGCTCGACGGCGAGCTGTGGGTCGAACGCAAGGCGTTTCAGAAAACCGTGAGCATCGTCCGCCGGCAGGACAAAAGCGACCACTGGAAACAGATCCGCTATGTCGTCTTCGACGCCCCGGCCCTGACCGACCCGTTCGAGGAGCGCCTCAAGTTCCTCGCCGAGTGCCTGGCCGGCGTCGGTTCCGAATTCGTTCTGCCGCACGAGCAGCAGCGCTGCCGCGATCTCGAACACCTGCGTGCCGAGCTGGAACGGATCGAGGCGCTCGGCGGGGAAGGGCTGATGCTCCGGCAGCCAGGATCGAAATACGAAGCGGGGCGCTCCGCGACGCTGGTGAAAGTGAAGAACTTTCACGACGCCGACGCCGTAGTGATCGAGCACGTTGCCGGGAAAGGCCGGCACAAGGGGCGGCTGGGGGCCCTCGTCGTGCAGATGCCCGATGGGACCAAGTTCTCGGTCGGCACCGGCTTCTCCGACAGGCAGCGCGAGTCTCCACCCCCGGTCGGCAGCACGATCACCTACCGCTATCAGGAACTGTCGACC
>JBLMWR010000019.1:0-8721 GCA_050257335.1 Deltaproteobacteria bacterium
GCCGCAAAGCGCCCAGCGTCGTCGCGCAGAGATCAACGTCACCTTCGTCAATCAACGCGACCAACATCGGAAAGACGTGGCGCGAGTCGTCTCCCAGGGCCACGAGGGCGACGCCTGTCCGCAACCTCACGAAACCGCTTGCATCAACGAGCCCCAGATGCAATCGCTCGCGAACATTTTTCTCCTGTGAGCCGGTTTTCCCGAGCGCTGCCGCAGCGACTGCGCGCACTTCGGCGTCGGTGGATTCGAATTCCCCAAGGAATGCGGGAATAGCGGATTCTTCCCGCGGCCCAATCGACGCCAGGGTCCGAATTGCCTGCACTCGCGCGTCCGGTTCGAGGACGTCGCGCGTCAGGAGGGCGACCAGCGCCGGAATTGCGGGCTGGGCTTCTGGATCGACGTCCTGCAGGGTTTCGAGTACCGCGTCCAGCGGCGCGCCGCCACGACACCGGCCGATTGCCTCGATAAGCGCCGCGACGGCCGGTTTCCCTATTTTTCTCAATGCCTCGCCGCAGTCGCGACGGCAGCCGTCATCCGTAAACATGCCCGTCCCATCGGTCATCGCCGCGATCAGGCCCGGGATCGCGCCCGCAGCCCGCGGGCCCAGCCTGGCCAGCAGTTTTGCCGTCTGCGAACGCACCGCGGGGTTCGTCTCGGTAACGGCTTCTGAGAGCCGCTCGACGCAGTCGTCACGCTCATCCGAAATCGCGGCCACCGCCGCGGCTGAGGCCAGCGCCAATTCGGCGTCCGAACCGGCAGCCAGCGTCCGCAGGCGGGGCACGGCGTTTTTTGCTGCCGGACCGATTTCCATGAGCAGCGCCGCACTCCGGAGTTGCACGCCGCGATGCGGCAACTTGAGGAACGCCGCCAGTTGTGGGACCAGCATCGGATCGAGCGGGCCCAGGTCGGCGAGCGACGCCATCACGGCATCGCGAATCTCTTCATCTTCGCCCTTGGGCAGCATGTGCACGAGCAGCGTCTGCATCCGGCGGGCGAGCGTCGGGTTCAAGGCTTGCATCAAGCAAGCCGCGTCGAAGCCCAACGAAAGATCCTCAGCATACGGCCGGCGCAGCTCGAGCAGGACAGGCGTGACCGAATCGACGTCGGCCTTCTGCGCCAGCAATGCCTCGGCGACCGCCAGGCGGACCGAATTCTCCGGATCGTGCAGCAGGCGCTTGACCTGCTTGGGATCGCCCCCTACGCGCAAGAGTGCCTCGGCCGCGTCCGATCGCACGAACGACTCGTCGTCGTTTAGCGCCCGCACCAGTTGCGGCTCGGCCTCGCGGGCCATAGCGCCCAGTCGCCCAAGCTTCCAGGCGGCGCTCCCCCGGGCAGATTCGTCCCCCTGCTGCAATTCGCCGATCAACCGCTTGATCGGGGAAGCCGGTTCATCCACCGCCAGCGCGGCTGCCATGGTCGCGCAGCAGACGAGCAGGCTCAAGACGGCGCGATACATGTGGGCCCTTTTTGCGGGACAACCAGGGAACGAGCCGCGCTTCCCGGCAAAATTTCATATTCCGGACAGCAGCAATCCTAAAACCAGACGGTGACGCAGTCCTGATTCCTCTCATCGCAATTACACGCTCGCCGTGCGCATCCGGCAAGCCTCTTTTTTCAAATACTTTCCAGATTCGGAAATCTGGAAAAGAGGTAGTGAACAGGGGCTATATTCGGATCACTCGATGGCGCGGTATACTGCACGACACACGAGTCGCGATCGCAACAGATGTCGAAAATTGAGCTGTGCCTCATGCGGCAACGATCGACGTGGAAACCGGTTTTACTCACGCTGCTGAGCATTGTCATGCTGGCGGCGGCGCCGTACCTCCCGATCTATCTCCGCTATCGTCAGCAAATGCGGGCCATCGCGGCGATCGAGCGGCTCGGCGGCACCGTCAAAATCCATCGTGAACCTCCCCATTGGCTCAGCGGGCTTCTTCCGGACGGAAACTTCTGGGATACATCTCCGCGAATCGGCCCGAATTGGGTGCGCGAATGGCTGCCGGTCGAAACCGTAATCGAGCACTTCCTG
Organism: Deltaproteobacteria bacterium; assembly: GCA_050257335.1. Taxonomy (GTDB): domain Bacteria; phylum Planctomycetota; class Planctomycetia; order Planctomycetales; family Planctomycetaceae; genus JACQFH01. The sequence continues at coordinate 2,033 of JBLMWR010000019.1, forward strand.
ATCGTAGACGAGGTGGCCATCAGCAATGCGCCCGACGAGCCCGCGGGGCGACATCCCACCTCGCACCCTTCGGACAAAAAGCCCGCCAACGCCAACGATGACGATCTTCGCCGGCTCGCGGCGTTCCCGCACCTCCGCCGACTCTACCTGCGTGACGTGCCGATCAGCGATGCCGGATTGCGACATCTCAGGGGCCTTCGCGATCTGGAAGTGCTGAATCTCGACTTCACAAAAATCGCTGACGCGGGCTTGGAGATCGTGGCGGGTTTCGAAAAGCTGACAAGTGTCTCTCTGGCGGGCACAAATGTCACGGACGCGGGCGTTGCCAGGCTCGCGCGGCTCCGACACCTGCGAGAGGTTGATCTCTCGGCGACGCACGTGACCGATGACGGTCTCAGGGGCCTTTCCGGCCAACCCGGTCTAAAGTTGATTTCTGACAGCACGAGCGTTCGATGGCACGGCATTGCAGCGCAATAAGGCACTCAATACCGCAGATTCGCACGGAAGTCCGGCATCTCCCCGGCTCGGACCTGATCGGTCCAGGCTGCGAGCGTTTCGGCCCCGTGCTTCCAGAATTTGGCGCATAGTGCGAAGTATTCCAAAACGGCGTCGCGTTCACCCCGCTCCAGCAGTTCTTTCGCGAGCGACATGTTGGGTCCGAACGAATTGAGCTGCGGCGAGCCGGATGTCCTCGCGGCAGCGATCAGCCACTCCCGGGCCTGAGCCAGGTCCCCGGATTGCAAGGCGATCCTCCCGAGGATCAGGTTTCCATGATGAACGGCATTCCCGCTGTTGCGGAAGAATTCAGGCAGGTCGGGGCTCGCCGCTTTCTCCAGCAACTCCATCGCGTAGTTGCGCGCCTCTTCGACTTCGCGTGCCTCAAATGCCGCTTTGGCAAGCTGCGGGAGCTTGTAGATTCGCTCCAGCAACGACCGCACTTTGGCCACGTCGAGACTCATTTCGCCCGGGGAGTTCGGAGCGGTATCCATCCGCAACTGCTCGGCATGGCGCAACTCTTCCAGCGCGCTGCGTGCATGCACCTGGGCACCGGGTGCTCGGTGTCCGCTTTGCAGCGAATAAAGATGCCCCAGACGCTCGGACCACTCCGGATTGGCCGGTTCCAGATCGCGGGCCCTCTTGAGTAAGGTTTCACTCGTTTCCCAATCATCGAGCAGAAAAAATCTGGCGGCGTTTCCCAAAATGCTCGTGTTCTCAGGATGCGAATCAATCTGCGCGAGCCATAATTGCTTGGCCTTTGCGTATGCGTCTTGATCATCCCGTGCGTAAAGCGACGACTCGGGACTGCCGGCCGTATCGCACTCGGGCGCGTGCCGGATGAGCCAGAAAATGTGCTCTTGCCGCGCGGCACGCGCCGACTCAGACTCGCGCTGTCCGAGAAAATAGTATCCCAGCGCAAGAATCCGCAGCCCCAGCTCGTGCGGAGAACCCGGGATTTGCTCTTCGAAGCGGCGGACGTCGTCGGCAGAGATGTCCCGCCCCAGACGTGAGAGGCCATGCGCTGCATGGTGCCGGATCTCGCTCGATGAATCAGTCAATGCCTTCGAAAGCAGCGAAACGGCAGCGTCCGCAGGCGGGCCTTTGCGCCAAAGATTCGTGACCGTCATTGACCGAACGTCGACATTCGGGTCGTCGAGAGCGGCCGCCATCGCCGCGACATTCCAGATTCTCTCCGTCACGTTCGGCGCGCGGTCACTGGCCCCCACCAGGTGCCCGCACCACGGGCACGTTCCTGCCGTGATCTGTGGGTGAGTGATTTCACATGCGGCTGGCATGGCATCTCCCGTGCCACGACGACAGTGCGGCACTCTCAAGTCGCCGCAGATTCCCGTGGATTGGTCGGGCGGATCCTGCGCGACTTGTTCTCTTCATTCTTTGCGTCTTTGTGTGATGTCGTTTGGTCAACCCCCAATCGGGCTCATCTCAGCCTAAAAAAGGAAATCATGCAAAGGCGCAAAGCCGCAAAGGATTTCCGTTGCTTGATCCTAGGTGAAATCGATCCGCTGCTGCAGCGGGAGAAGAGAGTCGCACATGCGTTAACCGGTGATGGAAAGTGCGCTGTGGAAAAATACGCGTCTATTTGAGTATGGCGACTCTGATCGAGCCTCGAGATCAACGCGGTGCCTCCCTCCTGCGCTGCAGCGATCCTTCGGGGGACAAGTCGCGACCAGGCCGCGCAAACCCCCAGCTCGCGGCGAGGGCGTCGGCGGCGTCTTCGGGGTCGCTGATTTCACCCCAGCCGCCGTTCCACAGGTGCGCGTGGGCCAGCTCGTGCGCGATCACGTAATGGGCAAAGTCTTCGGCGCATTCGGCGAGGCGCCGCCGCAGCACGACAGACCGGCTCCCCTTCCACACGACATCGACCGGGCAGGCCATCCACACCGTCCCGCCGCGCCCGGGAACATGATTGTCGGGGGCGATATGAAAGCAGGGATCATTCAAGAGCCCGGCGACGACGTCCGCGGGCATGGCCGCCAGGACATGCGCCACCCGCCGCCGGAGCACCGGTTCCTCGATCGCCCGCTCGACGTACTCGCGCATCGGTTGCGGCGAAACGAGATTTGCCGGCGCGGAAGACTTCTGCTGCATGGTGGTCGGCTCTTGAATTGAATCCGGTTCGATGCCGTTGAAAAGTGCTCCCTCGTGCTTTGTCACACCTTGATTTTCGGGTAGCCACGCTCGCCAGAGCGTGGGGCGTGAGTCTGTATTCGATGCTTTCCCACGCTCTGGCGAGCGTGGCTACAACCTAACTTTTATCTTTGACAAAGCACTCGGCCGTCGATGGTGCCTGATTCTAGCGTGCCGCAGTGCCGTTGGTCACCCCGGCGAAGGTGCCGGCAATCGGACCGAGTTGAGTCCCGCACCGAGACCGCCGGTTAAAATCTCCGGAAAGAGCCGATTTTGCCTTCGCCGTGGTGACGGCGGCCATCGCCCAGCGGCTCAAATGACACGAACTCCGCTCGCGCTGCCACGCCCTTCGCTTGAGGCTCAGCGCGTGCCCTCCCGGCGACTGCCGGGTTACAAAGGCGTCGTGCAAGAGACGTTCACCGGAGCTTCCCGCTGGTCCAGCCCCGGCCCCCCGGCGGTCCGGGATAATATCTCCCAGCCGGATTGCATCCGCCCGTCCGCAGCCGGTATATAATATGCCGACAATCTGATGCGTTCGTCGGTCGCGCGGGAGAGGCCGTTCGCAATCCCGCAAACACCAGTTCCTGGTTCGCCGCCGAAAGGGGTTCTCATGGGCCATAACGCGGGCAGGCAGGCGTTCACGTTGATCGAGCTCCTGGTCGTCATCGCCATCATCGCCGTCCTGGTGGCCCTGCTCCTTCCCGCGGTCCAGCAGGCCCGCGAGGCGGCCCGCCGGACGCAGTGCCGCAACAATCTCAGGCAATATGGTTTGGCCCTGCACAATTACCACAGCGCGCATCAGATATTGCCCATCGGAAATGTGGCCAACCGGTACTGGACCTTCCAGTCGATGCTCCTGCCTTACCTCGAACAGGAAGCGCTCTACGACCTCTGCAATTACACCTACCCCGGGACCTGCTTCAACGCGAATGTCGCCGGCGGTCCGGCGAAGACCGCCGCTGGAAGAAGCCTGCCCATCTACGGTTGTCCGTCCGACCCCAATGCCGGCGGAGTCTATAAGGACCCATACACGGGACTCATCGCCTGCGGCAGTTATCTGGGAGTCATGGGGACCTCCAGCACGAATGGCACCGGCGTCCTGTACAGCAACAGCCGCACCGCGTTCCGGGATGTGATCGACGGCTTGTCGAACACGCTCTCGATGGGCGAGCGCGGGATTCCCGACAGCCTGTACTGGGGCTTTCACATCTGCGGGTACGGCAACATCGATGGCAAAGGGGACGGCGATAATGTCCTGACGACGAAGTTCGGGCTTGGCCCGGGCCTCCCCGACGGCAACCATAACCTGCACTTCTGGTCGTATCACACCGGCGGGGGGCACTTCCAGTTGATGGACGGGTCGGTCAGGTTCATCAGCAACAGCATCAACTTCGCCACGTTTCAGGCCCTTTCCACGAAGCGCGGACGCGAGGTCATCGGTGAATTCTGAGCGTGACGATTCTCAATCAAGGCGGGCATTCCCGGTGAAACGCCGCCGCGTTTCGAGAAACGTCCGCGTCTTGCTCGCCTGCGCGGGACTCCTCGTTGCGGCCGGCGGCTGCCAGCCCGCTGGCGAGCCGGCGCGGATCGCGGTTTTCGGAACGGTGACGTCCGAGTCGGGAGATCCCGTCAGCGGCATGATCAGCTTTTTGCCGGAAGCCGGCACGGAGGGCCCCGCCGCCACCGCCTCTCTCGTGGATGGCGTATTTCAGTTCGATACGAATAACGGACCGGTCGCGGGCCGATATCGGGTGCTCGTCGTCATGCAATCGTCCGACCAGAAGTTTAAGGGGGCCGCCGAATCGGAGGCGCAGGGAACCCCACCGGCCGGGCCGCCCGATGCGGAATGGTCCTTCTCCGAGGAAGTCTCGCCCGAAGACGTCGAGTTCAATTTTCAGGTTCCCGATGAGCCGACGGCGGTCACGCGCGGGTAACAACGCCGACTGGCGAAAGGCCCTGGGCGGCCCGGGCGTCGAGTCCGTGGGGTGGGCCTCCCCGGCCCCCCAGGGCCGCTTCTTGAAGACGGGATGAAGGTTCCATAGATTCACGGCACCCGAGCCATCTAAGACAGCCGGCTGACCGTTCTGCCAGTGAGCGGAGGCTGCGACCGAGAAATTCGCAATGGCCTGGCCCGGCGGCCGTTGGCTTCAGCGCGACGGCAGGCTGCTACTCGATGTCCTTGGTCTCGACTTCAATTCCACCGAGCGGCTTGGCCAAAAGGTTGTACAGCGCGGCGAAAAGAACAAAAAAGATAAAGCCGACGACGCCCATGATGATCGGCCCGAGAAGGTAAATGAATCCGACGGTTCGGAACGGACCTTCGCCGAAGACAATCATCGGAATGCCGATGAGAGTGTAGATAAAACCCATCAAGACATAGAGAGCGACCACGATCTTGCTGGACTGTAGAATGGAGATGCGGATCAGTTGCTTTTTCATGGTTCGCGGTTGGTTAAAGATGCGGGCTTCGTTCGCGACCTGATGCCACCTGCCCGCCCAGATTGAACCCGCATGGCGCGCGGGAGTCAAGCATCCGCTTCTGGGTCCGCGGTGATTCGTCACGAGGATACGATATGCTGATCACCGACCAGTCCATGCCAGGAGCCGCGTTACAAGCGTGATACGACAGATGAGAGACGCCCTTGTTCAAACCCTGATGGCCGATTTCGCGGACGCCACTGGCGTCTCGGGAAAGACGAAGCCGCGCCGCTACCTCTGGACCGACGCGTTCGCCGTCTGCAATTTCCTCGGCCTCTATCGACAGACCGGCGAGGACCGGTATCGGGGACTCGCGGTGGAGCTGGTTGACCAGGTGCACCACATTCTGGGCCGCCACCGAAGAGACGATCCGCGGCACGGGTGGATCAGCGGGTTATCGGAGGAGGACGGGGAGCGTCATCCCACTCGCGGTGGACTGCGCATCGGCAAAATCCGGAATGAGCGCGGACCGGACGAGCCGGCGGATTCACGCCTGGAGTGGGACCAGGACGGCCAGTACTTTCACTACCTGACGAAGTGGATGCACGCCCTGTACCGCATGGGCCGGGAAACGGGTGAGTCTCGCTACCAGCGCTGGGCGGCCGAGCTCGCGGTGGCCGCTCACAACGCCTTTACGTTCGAGATTTCCCCGGGCGGTCCCAGGCGGATGGTATGGAAGATGAGCATCGATCTGACGCGGCCTCTGGTCTCCTCCATGGGGCAACACGATCCGCTCGACGCGCTGGTCACGTATCTGGAGTTGCAGGCCGCTGACGGGTTGGAGGCGCAAGATCGAGCGGGGCTGGCGATGCCGATCGCCGATACGACCGAGATGTGCCAGGGAGCCCGCTGGGCGACCGACGACCCGCTCGGCATCGGCGGTTTGCTGGATGACGCGGCGCGTCTCGCGCAACTGGTTTTCCGCTGCGGAGTGGAGCGTCGCCAGTTGCTGCGCCAGATCCTGGTCGAAGCCGAGCTGAGCCTTCACGCCTTTGCTCGCTCGTCGCCACTGAACGATCACGCGGCGCACCGGCTGGCATTTCGGGAGTTGGGCCTGGCGATCGGCCTCTCCGGACTCGAGCGGATCCGGGACCTCGTGAAGGGGGATGACGAGCTGGACGCCGTCGTCACCGGCCTGCTCCTTCACCGCTCACTGGCTGATCAGATTCGCACCTTCTGGTCCGACTCCCCCCACCGCCTCGGACGCACCTGGATGGAACACCGCGACATCAACACCGTGATGCTCGCCACGAGCCTGTCGCCGGAGGGCTATTTGCAACTTTAGACGTTAAGTTTCGTGGGGTGGGCTTTCTCAGCCCGCCCGTACCCCGTACCGTCACGGGTCCAGCAGACGCTCCTCCGTCGGGCATAGCCTGCGGTCGGCAACAGAGTGACGTCGTTCGTTCTTTTTCAGTCTCGTCGCAAGCGACCCGACCCTCCCTGCCCCTGGGCTGTTGAAATTGATTAACTGGTTGTCGTCGTTTTTGTTGCGCGTTGCACATGTCGCGTCTGGTTGGATTTGCTGGCTTGTTTCGTCTCGCGATAAGTCGCTACTCGTTTGGACA
>JBLMWR010000020.1:0-4496 GCA_050257335.1 Deltaproteobacteria bacterium
CCCGAAATGCCAGAATTCCGTGGACTGCAGGAATTTTCGAGGGGTTGATGATCACGCACAGATGTCATTACCTCCCTGATCGGCGAAACGGCATTCCAAATACGTTCGGGCGGCACGCGGCAGATTTCTACACGCGCGAATGAATTACGGCAATATCGCTTTGCGCATCACCGGGGGCGGCTAATGTGCGCGCTGGCGAAACTGGTCTTGTGAAATTCAAGGCGTGCTGTATAACCCCCGATTCGCCGAACTACCGCAGAGGCAGGCTGTTTTTCCGAACAGGGAGGATTGCCATCTTGGATAGCGCCGGGCGTTGTGCCGGGAAACGCGCTCAGCGGCTGATGATCGTCGTGGCGCTCGTGGCCGGCCTCTTCGCGACCGCGGCCGGTGCCTACCTGGCGCACGCTTTTCGCGCGACACCTCCCGACGCCGGTATCTGTGTGTGGGATTTGCCGTTGGTCGATGTTGACGGCGCGGTGCACCTTCCTGGCGATGCCGGATGCCGGGCGATGGCGTTCGTGTTCGTGACGACGCAGTGCCCGATCAGCAACCGTGCGATTCCCGAACTCAATCGCCTGTTTGCCGAGTTCGTTTCGCGCGGCATCGAACTGTACGCCGTGCATACAGACATGAACGTAAGCCGTAAGGCCGCTGCCAGGCATCGCGATCAGTTTGGCCTGCAGATCCCGGTCCTGCTGGATGAGGCCGGCCTGATTCGCGAGAAACTGCAGCCCACGCACACTCCTCAGGCAATCGTCATCACTCCCAGCGGGACGGTGTTGTACTCGGGGGCCATTGACGATCGCCACATCTCTCCCGCACGGGGCAGCCAGCCGGTGCAAAATGCCTGGTTGCGGGAAGCGCTGGCCGCCATCGCCGACGGACGGTCGGTGGCCGTGCCGCGGACGAATCCCATCGGCTGCCTGCTGGAACCGTGGAAGGCAACCCGGCGGCCAATAGTTGTCACCTACACCCGGCACATTGCGCCGATGTTCCAGGCGCATTGCGTCGTGTGCCATCGCGCCGGAGACGTCGGCCCGTTTCCGCTCGACACGTACGATGAAGTCGTCCGGCATGCCCAACAGATTCGTGCCGTGGTCACCGCCCGGACGATGCCGCCCTGGAAGCCGGCCGCCGAAAGTCCCCGCTTTCGGGATGATCTGCGGCTGATGTCACAGCAGATCGCACTCATCGACGCGTGGATTGAAGCCGGCAAACCGCAGGGACAGACCGACGACTTGCCGCCTCCGCGGGAGTTTCCCGAGGGTTGGAGACTCGGTCCGCCGGATTTGGTGTTGGAATTGCCCGAAGCGTTTCCTGTGCCGGCCGACGGAGCCGACATCTATCAATACTTCGTGCTCCCGACCGGCCTAAAGACCGACCGGCTGGTGGAGGCCGTCGATTTTCAGCCTGGCAACGCTCAGGTTGTCCACCATGCGGGGTTCTGGTTCGACCAGAGCGGACTCGCCCGGGAGCACGACCGCGAGCAACCGGGGCCAGGTTATTCCAATTTTGGCGGTCCGGGCATTCCCGGGTGGATCGGGCTGGGGAACTGGACACCCGGCACCACCCCGCAACGACTGCCCCCGGGAACGGGGCGACTCCTCCCCGCGGGTTCGGACCTGGTGTTGCAAGTCCACTATCACCCTACGGGGAAACCGGAGTGGGATGTGCCGCGCGTCGGTCTGTACTTCGCTCCGCCGGATGCCTCGGAACTGGTCGGCGAGATTGCCATCGGGGATATGACGCTCGAAATCCCCGCCGGCCGGAAAGAGCACCGCCACCGCGCCGACTACAAGTTGCCCGTTGACGCGCGACTGCTGGATGTCTACCCGCACATGCATCTGCGCGGGAAAGAAATCCGCGCGACGGCGCATCTGCCAGACGGTTCGCGACAGGATCTGATACGCATCACGGATTGGGACTACGCCTGGCAACCGCGCTACGCCTTTCGGCAACCTCTGGAATTGCCCCGGGGAACGCGCATCGAACTGGAATGCGTCTATGACAATTCCACGGATAATCCGTACGTCCCAAAGTCGACGCCGCGGAACGTGTACTGGGGTGAAGGGGCCCACGACGAAATGGGTCTCGTCTACTTTCAGGTGTTGCCGGTCCGTCCCGAAGATTTTGACCGGCTCACCTCCCATAACCTCGCCTACTACATGCGCACATTACGGGCTTTCTGGCAATTGTATCCAGCGCGAATGGCCCGCGGCGAGTTGCCGGGGCCGGCGCGTTAAAAGCGGGCTGTGGACTGCAATTTGAGCAACGCAGACTGGTCGAGTGTGCAACGGAGACGCTTGATTTTCGGCCCGCCAGAGTGGCTGACAAGAAACTGTTTGACGCTTGGAAAATTGGCAGACGTTTACTGGGCCGATCTTCATCGAGGGAGAAGTGACCGTTTCGCCGCCATGGTCCCAAGGATCCCAAAGCTGCAACAAGTTGCCGCACTCCAGATCATTCCCGTCTCCAATCCTTCACACGCCATCTTTATCGAAGAAGGCGGCCAGGTCCCCCTGGAACGGGGCCCCGGTCATTTGTTTCCACTTGGCTTCCTGCGCATCGGTCAGCAGTTCCAGCAATCTCTGGCGGCTGGTCTCGCGCAGCTCCTTAAGCTTCGCCCGCTTTTCCTCTTTCTTCGTGTCGTGGATGACTTCTTCCATCTCGTCGCGGGCCGCCTTCTGGAGCCGGGGAAGCCGCTGCTTCTGTTCCGGGGTCAGGCCGAGCTGCGCGGCGACGTCCTGCCGCGACAGGCACAACAGGCCCGCAATCTGCAGCATGATCTCATGGAGCCGTTTGCGCTGATCTTTCGTGAGCGTCGCGTTCACGAAGCGGTCGTTTTCCGCTGTCAAAATATCGAACTGCTTGTCCCGCTCCGGTTCGCTCAACTTGCTGATTTTCTGGGCCTTTTCCCACTGCATGGAACAATGCTTGTGAATCTTTTCGACTTCATCCGGCGTCAGTTTCAGCTCCTTTTGCACCGATTGCTGCCGCAGGAGCACGACCTCCAGAGCGCCTTCTTCCGGCACGGGCCGGTCGGCGGCAGACAGCGGCGCCCCGCAGAGAGCCAGAATCGTCAACCCGAAAGCGAATTTGTAAAAGCGGTTCATGTGCGGACCTCCTTGAGTAAAAACTTTGGAACTCATTGTTGACTCCCCAGCAGGAACTCTCCCACTGAGGTTTCCACGTAGTAATCGGTGCCCGCCGCCCGCGCAAAAAGATCGGAATCGCCGCAGCCCAGGGCGCACGGCGCCAGCCCCATCGCGGTCGCGGCGAGATACATCGTCTGATAAATGACCCCCACGTCCTTGAGAATCAGCGAATAGGCGATCGACTCGTACTTCCATGACAGCCGCTCGAATCGCGCCGCCAGAATGACGTGCACCTGCAGCGTTTCCGGGGCGATCCCGGCCGACGCGGCCGCTTCCTTGAGCAGCATCCCGGTTTCGCGCGTCGGGCGGGACAGGCGCCCCAGTCGATGTTGCTGCGGATCGTAATGATACAGCCCGCGATCCAGGCCCTGGCAGGCGTTGATCACCGTGTAGAATTCCAGTTCATGCAGCCCGCCGCCGGCCGGGTAGGGGCGGGACGTAAATTCCATCGCGATCGGGCCCGCGGGTGCCGGAATCTCCGTCTGCCAGTACCGAGTCATCCGCGCCACGCGATACAGAAACTCGCCCAGTTGCTGCATCGTCATCGGCTCGGCGGCGTATTCGCGAATCGAGCGGCGGCGGTTCTGCACCAGCGCGAGGGGAGGGTCCTTGCGCTCCAGCCGTTCCAGGTCGGGGCGGTGCAGGTCGCACCATTCCAGCGCATTGTCCGCCATCAGAGCGGGTGGCGGCGGGCGGCGGGCCGCGAATCGGCAGGTCCCTCCGAACCGGCCATCGGACCGTCCACGGCGGGAGCGCGCGTGAAACAGCAGGTCGTGAAATTCCCAGAATTCGAGAGCCGGATTTCCCGCGACTGCCGGAGCGCCTTCGGCAGGTTCTGCATTTTCGGCAGAAGCGCCGGCATCCACCCGGTCCACCATGTTCGCGTCGATCAGCAGCGCGACGAGCTCCCGGATTGCGTCGTCCGCCAGAGCACCAGATGGTCCGGCCAAATCGGCAATCGTCACCGGTTCTCCCAATCCGCCAATGACTGCCATGGCGCGCGGGTCGTGAAGGATCAACCGCGCGGGGACCAGCGGAGATTCCAGAACCAGCTTGCGGCCCTCGCGGCGGAGGTAGGCGAATCGTGACAGGATGAACGGTGCGTTCGCGGCCTCCGGTGCACCGTTCGAGCCGACTTTCCAGGGCCGATGAACGTTTGCCGGCGGGCCTGAGCCGTTTCGCCCGGCGCCGGGAGACGGCGCAACCGGAAACGGGGAAAGCGGGACAAGCGTCGCCAGCAAATCCCCGTCGGCGTAAAGCGACCGACAGATCAGTCCCCGCCGGCGGAGCTGATCGATGTGGTAAAACCATCGTGCCAGCGAGCCGACACTGCCGGCGGTT
>JBLMWR010000021.1:0-4875 GCA_050257335.1 Deltaproteobacteria bacterium
CCGCGAAGCAGTTCCACGCTTCGGGACGGGCGAAGTAGGCAAAGAGCTCGGCGAAGCACACCGACGCGTCGGGTATGTCGTCGATCACCGTGGTCACGATCTGCCGCCAGCGATCCCTCTCGCGGGCCTCGCTCGTGACGAGCCGCACTTCGGCCGGCGCGGCAAGATCACCCCGCTCCGTCTCGCGAAACGCCTGGCGGAAACGCCGCGCGATCTCATCCTGCCCCAGCCGCGACCCAAACCGCCGCGCCGCCTGATAATACACCTCCCCCGCCGGCGGGGTCGGATGAATCGTCGTCCCCACCGCGTCGAAAGCGATGCATTTGTAACGTCGGTCAGTATTCAATGTCGCCACTATTTTTCGATTTTGCAATTTTCGATTTTCAACTCTTCGTCTCAGTCCAGTCTAAACCGTTCCTCCCGCACCGTCACCCGCGCGAGCGCGTGGCGGTCGATCTCGACCCCCAGCCCCGGCTCCGTCAACTCCGGCGCCCACCCGCGAAACCCGAACGTCACGTCTTCGACCGTCAGCCGCTCGCGCACCAGGAACCGGTCGAAGCTTCCCTCCAGATAGCGGATTCTGCCGACCGAGCAGGCGAAATGCCGGCCGGCGGCCGACAGGATTCCCGTCTCCCCCACCTGGCACCCCAGTTGATACCCCAGACCCGCGTTGTGCGCCATCGCGGCGAGCTTCAGCGACGGAATGAAACCGCCGCATTTCGACAGGCGGATGTTGAACAGGTCGCACGTGCCCCGCTCGATCGCCCGCCGGCCGTCGGACAGGCTGCACAGCGATTCGTCGAGCATGATCGGGACCGTCAGCCGCGGACGGACGGCCGCCAGGCCGTCCACTTCGGCGTGCGGCACCGGCTGCTCGACGGCCGTAATTCCCAGGGGAACGAGGGGCGCGAGCTTCCGTTCGAGATTGTCACATCGCCAGGCTTCATTGGCGTCAACGCGAATGTCGAATTTCGGCCCCATCACCCGCCGCAATCGTCCCACCGAGACGGCGTCGTCGTATCCCTCGACCCCCACCTTCACCTTTCCCTGGTGAAACCCGAAAATCTTCAGCTTCCAGCAGCCGAGCAGATCCTTGAGCCGGGAAGCGGGAGACGAAGGGGTCCAGGCGCCGCTGTACCGCACCCGCGCCTGCTTCTGTCGAACGGCGAGCGCCTCGGGAACGGCGCCGGTGACGGCCGACAGGGGCTGTTCGAGCTTGCGGCAGAACGCATCGAGCAGAGCCACCTCGACGGCACACCGGGCCGCGTTCCCGAAGCAGTCGCGTTTCCCGGAAGCGCCGGCGTCCGCGAGCCGCAGACCTGCACAGAGCTTTACTGCCGCCGGCAGATCGGCCACGTCAACAGCCAGTTCCTTCCGCCAGTCGGTGGCCCGCAATTGGGCGAAAACGGTGTCGATCGTTTCCCCGGTCACGTATTCGCGCGGCAATCCCTCGCCCCAGCCGGTCGTGCCGTCATCGAGGCGGCAAGAGACGATCAGCGAATCATTTTCGGCTCGTGTGAACGACGCATGGCGAATCGTTTTTTTGAGGGGAATCCTGACGTGACAGGCGATCAGTTCGGCGACGCGCATTGTTGGAGTTCAGGCTTCAGCCTGCGCAGTTTGACTGTCGTGGTGTTGGCAAGCCGGGAGAACCGAATACGTCGCGACCGGATGAAATCGGATCCTCCTGCAGGAAAGCGCGATTGAGGATCCGATCACAGCGCCTCGCGACCCCCGCCTGCCCCCCCTTGCGAAGGGGAGGAAAGGCACAGTGGCCGTTCGATCCCGATGCAGTTCGATTCGTCATTTTCCCGCCGAGGCGGAGGCCGGGGCGGGTTCGGGATTGTTTTTGCTGGTTTCGAGGAAGGCGAAGAGGTCGGCGATCTGGGCCAGGGTCAGGTCTTTGAATAATCCTTCCGGCATCACCGACACCTTCGCCTTCACCTTCTCTTCGATCTTCTCCGCCGGGATTTCCAGGCGGGTGGCGTCGGGAAGGAGCAACAGCAGGTTCTTCGATCCGGGGTTCGGAAGCGGCATGCCGGTGTGCGAGAGGCCCTCGGTGGTGACCACGGTGACGGCGGCGTACTGATCGGAAATGACCTGCGAGGGGAGCAGCACGGATTCGAGGATTTCCTTCTTCTGGAACCGCCGGCGGACCGTCGTCAGGTCGGGGCCGACTCCTTCTCCTTCCTTCAGGAAGCGGTGACACTTGACGCAATTCGCCTTGGCGAAGACGTCTTTCCCCCGGACGGGGTCTCCCTTCGCCGCGTCGGGATTGCTTTCGAGAAAGATCATCAGTTGCCGGACGGTGTATTTGGTCTTGTCGGTGTCTTCTTTGGGAAGCTCGGGGGCCCGTTCGTCGGGGTACTTCTCGCGGAACCATTGCTGGTAATGGGCGACGGCGGCAGCGATGTTGTCGCCTTTATCGTGCTGGCTTCCGGTCCACTTCTGCAACAGCCCCACAACCGCTTTACCCCCTTCGTTCCGCAGGCGCAACCCCGCCAGGATGACGTTACGGATCTCTTCGGGTTTGGAGGGCTTGTAGTCGGCCTCTGCCAGGGCCGCCAGACACAGTTGCATCGTGGTCTTGTCGGACGCGGCGACGGCCCGTTCGAGGTAGGGGATGTTTTCCGCCGAGGGGTTTTTGGCCAACCCCCGGGCCACGACATCGCGGCGGTCGGCGTACTCGTCGAACAGCTTCCGTAAGAGGGCCTGCGACGCCGGCGCCTGGCTCTTGGCGAGGGCTTCGATCGTCAGCGACAGCATCTCCCTTTCGCCATCGGCCCCTTTGGCTTCTGAATCGTTCATTAATTTGGCGATCACCTTCTCGAAGTCCTGGATCTGGTCGGGCCGGCTGGCCGAAAGAATGAGCCGCGTGGCGTGCGGGCGCTCCTTCCACGCCAGAATGATCTGGCTGCGTTCTTCGGGGGTGTAATAATCAAACGTCCCCGAGACGATGTTGCGCAAGTAGCCCTGGAGGCTGTTTCCGCCTTCCCAGTCTTTTGTCGTCTCGTACCAGTCGAGATACTTCCGCTTCAGGTCAAACGTCCAGCCGTCGCGGACGTATCGCAGGCAGAGCGCGTAATGGATTTGAACGGCCGGGTCGTCTTTCGAACTTTCCAGCGCCGCGAGCAGAGCGTTCACGCCTCGCGGCACGTTGAGCCGCGCGACGAGTCGGGCACTCTCGCGTGCGAACGGCGTCGCCGTTGCGCGGTTGAGATTTGGGGCCGTCGCCAGCGAAAACTCGTGAAGCAGAACCTCGCCGAAATACCGCTTGTCCTGTTGCGACTGCGCATCATCGGTCTCGTCGTGAATCAGCACCAGCTCGAGCATGCGGCGGAGATCGACCATTTCTTCGTGGTCGCGAACGCGCCGCGCGAACAGTTTCTGCAGGGCCGTCAGTGCGTCCCTGGTGGAGAACGTCTGCGTTCCCAGCCGGCCAAGGGCCAGCACGCCATTCAACTGGACTCGCGCCTCGGGATGGGATACGACCACCGCCTGCCATTTGATCGGCGGAACGCGTTCGAGAGCCAGCCTTGCAGCGAACCGCAACCAGCGGTCCTTCCCGGCCAGCAGCCGGATTAACGGATCAACGGGAGCTTCCAGCCCCGTCCGCACAAACGCTTCGCACGCCCGCCGCTGGACGACCGGGCTCTTGTCATCCAACAGCGTCGCCAGCGTCGCGGCGATTTCCGGAGCAGGATGATCTCCCAGGAGCAGCGCGGCGAACTGCCGGACGTCGGCGTCGGCGTCTCCGGCGGCTTCCATCAGGAGTTTCGCGTCGGGCTTGGGGCCCTGCTGCGCGAGGAGCGTCAGGGCGCGAATTTTCTGCGCCGGCGCGCCGCTCTTTACCTTTGCGGCCAGCCCGGGCGCCCACTGGTCGCCGAGCTTTGCCTTGATGCCGGCGGCGAGTTCGCGCGACCAGGCGGCCTGCGGCTGCGGCAGGGCGAGGGCGTCATCGAGCGTCTCGGCGGGTGGCTCCCTGGGCGTCTGGCTCGCGCCGGGCGTATACGTCACGCGGTAAATGCCTCCTTCGGTATTCCGCCCGCCGGTGCAGAAGACGACCGAGCCGTCGCGGTCAACTTCGATGTCCGACACGTTGAGCGGATTGCCGGTGACGAGATTGTCCCAATTCGCCTTATATGTGGCCCCGTCGCGCTCCAGATAGGCCACGATAATCCGCCCCATCGACCAGTCGCAGTTGAGCATCGCGCCCCGGTATTTTTCCGGAAACTGCGTGTGTTCGTAGAAGACGACCCCGGTGGGAGAGCCGCGGCCGACGTCGACCGTGCCCGGGAGTGAATCGAAATAATAATCGGGCCATTTGGCCGCGCCGCTCCGCCAGCCGAACTCGGCACCGGGGATGCAGTGATTGACGCGCACCGGGCGGTACCACGGCAGATTCACGTCCCATTCCATGTCGCTGTCGAAGGTGAACAGGTCCCCCGCCTGGTTAAAGGCAATGTCGTATTCGTTGCGGAAACCATTGGTCTCCATCCACCACTTCTTCCCGTCCGGCGTGAAGCGCCAGATCGTGCCGCCGGGCGCCTTGATTCCCACCGCATGCCCTCCGGCGTCTTCGAATTTCGGCAGAAGCAGATAACCTTCTTCGTAATTGCGGCAGGGGGTACCGGGTTGCGGAGTGTTCTCGATGCCGGCGTGATTTCCCAGGTTGTGATACAGCCAGCCGTCGGGTCCGAACACTACGTCGTGCGGTCCGTGCTCGCCCATCTTCCCTCTGGGCTGGTTGAGCAGAATGACCTTGTCGGCCCGGTCGTCGTGATTCGCATCGGGGAGGAGATACAGACCGGTCCCCTGCGGCCCTTCGCCGACCGCGTACAGGTTGTCGAAGACCATGCACAGCCCCTGGCAGTT
>JBLMWR010000022.1:0-4271 GCA_050257335.1 Deltaproteobacteria bacterium
GCAAACCAAGAATTCAAACGCTCGGAGCGAACCGGCGACGTTCGCGCAACGCCGAGGCCCGCATTGGCGTGCCTTCACTCATCCCCGACTTCGAGGACCGACAAGAAGGCCTTCTGGGGGATCTCGACCTGCCCGAACTGCTTGAGCCGCTTCTTCCCTTCGCGCTGCTTGGCCCACAGCTTCCGCTTGCGGGTGATGTCGCCGCCGTAGCACTTGGCGGTGACGTTCTTGCGCAGGGCGGCGATCGTCTCGCGGGCAATGATGCGGGTGCCGATCGCCGCCTGGATCGGAATCTCGAACTGGTGCTTAGAAATCTCCTCTTTGAGGCGCTTGCACAGCCCGCGGCCGCGGCGCTCGGCCTGGTCGCGATGCATGATCGTCGCCAGGGCGTCAACCCGCTCTCCTTTGACGAGAATGTCGACTTTGACCAGGTCGGCGGGCCGGAACCCGATCACCTCGTAATCCATCGTGCCGTACCCGCGGGTGATGCTTTTGAGCCGGTCGTGCATGTCGTAGATGACTTCGGCCAAAGGGAGCTCGTACGCGAGCTGGGCCCGCGTGGGGCCGAGGTACTCTGTTGTCTTGTAAGTTCCCCGGCGGTCTTCGCAGAGCTGCATGATGGCCCCGATCGAATCGGCCGGGACGATGAAATTGACGCGGACGACCGGTTCGCGGAATTCCTTGATATTCCCCGCAGGGACGTCCTGGGGATTGTCCACGCGCAGCACCGAGCCGTCGTTCATGAGCAGCTCGTAAGTGACGTTGGGGGCGGTCTGGATGAGATCGATCGCGGCTTCCTTCTCGAGCCGTTGCTGGATGATTTCCATGTGCAGCATGCCGAGAAAGCCGCAGCGGAAGCCGAACCCCAGGGCGTCGCTGGTTTCGGGAATAAACGAAAAGCTGGCGTCATTCAGGCTCATCTTCTGCAGCTCTTCGCGAAGCTTTTCGAAGTCGGTGGCCTCGATCGGGTACATTCCGCAGAAGACCATCTGCTGGGGGGCCTTGTAGCCGGGGAGGGCCTGCTCGGCGGGACGGCTGGCCAGCGTCACCGTGTCGCCGACGTGCACGGCGCTGAGGTCTTTGATCCCTGCCACGATGTAGCCGACCTGCCCCGGACCCAGCTCGTCGCACTTCTTCATATCGGGGCGGAACTGGCCGACTTCGAGCACCTCGTGAGTGGTCCCCGTGCTCATGAACTTGAACTTCATCCCCGCCGCGATCCGGCCCTCGCGCACGCGGACGTACGTCACCACGCCGCGGTAGTTGTCGTACTTGCTGTCGAAGACGAGGGCCTTGAGCGGGGCGTCGGCGTTTCCGGACGGAGGTGGAATGCGCTCGATCAGCGCTTCGAAGACTTCGTCGATGCCGATCCCCGACTTGCCGCTCACCATCAGCACGTCGCCGCGGTTGATCCCGAGGACGGCGTGCATTTCCTCGAGCACTTCCTCGGTGCGACCGACGGGAAGGTCGATCTTGTTGAGACAGGGAATGATGACGAGATCGGAGTCGATGGCGGCGTAGGCGTTGGCGACGGTCTGCGCCTGGACCCCCTGGAAGGCGTCCACCAGCAGCAGCGCCCCCTCGCACGCCGCCAGGCTCCGCGAGACTTCGTAATGAAAATCGACGTGCCCGGGGGTATCGACCAGGTTGAGCTCGTAATCCTGACCGCGGTAGTTGTAATGGATCGCCACGGCCCGGGCTTTGACGGTGATGCCCCGTTCCCGCTCGACGTCGAGATCGTCGAGAATCTGCTCGCGAAATTCGCGCTGCGTGATCGTGCCGGTCTTGAGCAGTAGTTGATCGGCCAGCGTGCTCTTGCCGTGGTCGATGTGGGCGACGATTGAGAAGTTACGAATGAAGCGCGGGTCCATGTCTTTTAATCTACGGCACTCTGCGGAGTGCCGAATTTCAGGCGGGCGCAGCCGGCGGCGCCGATGTAACCGGCGTCTCCTCCGAGGCTGGCGTATTCAATTATGGTTCTGGCGGCGGGGATGGGAAAGGCCCGCTTTTTGACCTCGGCGCGAATCTCCTGCAGAAAGCGACGTCCCAACTCGGTTTCGTCGCGGCCGAAGGTCATGGCCCCGCCGAACAGCACCATTTCAGGGTCGATGGTGTGCATCAGGGTGACCGTGCCGATTCCCATGTACCGCGCCGTTTCCATCACCAGATCGTCGCAGAGGCGGTCGCCGGTTCCGGCGGCCTGGGCGATCAGCAGGGGGCTCAGCTCTTCTCCCGCCGCCACTCGGGCCGCGATCGACGATTCGCGACCGGCAGCGAGAGCTTCTTCGCAGCGGGCGACGAGGGCCCGGGCGCCGGCGTAGGCTTCCAGCGTCCCATATTGGCCGGTCCCGCACAGCCGGCCGTTCGTCATTTCGATAATGATGTGCCCGCATTCCGCGCCGTGCGAATGGGCCCCTTCGATGATGATGTGATCGACGATGATGCCGCAGCCGATCCCCGTCCCCAGCGTCCAGAAAACCAGGCTGCGTGCCTCTTTGGCCCGGCCGGCCCAGAACTCGCCGTAGGCGGCGGCGTTGGCGTCGTTCTGCAGGACTGTCGGCAATTGCAACTTCCGTGCGAGCAGATCACGGATGGGAAAATTCACCCACCCCGGAAGGTTCGGGGGATCGACCAGATAGCCGGCCGGAATGTCCATCGTGCCGGGAGTCGCCAGCCCCACTCCCCGCAACGCCCCCCTCTTCAGACCGCTCTGGGAAATCGCCATTTCGGCCGCGCGGGCGATGTTCTCGAGGCCGACGTGGGGGCCGCGCGCCGCTTCGGTCGGCACGCTGACGTGCGACAAGGACTGCCCCAGGTCATCGACGACCCCGGCTTTGATATTCGTTCCGCCCACGTCGATACCGACGTAAAACGGTGCCCGTCCACTCGTTGTACTCATGGGGGCGAGTATAGTTGGGGCGGGCGGAAGAGGTAAAGGGGTGGCTCAAGCGGGGTCACTCCGTGACCCGGCGGTCTCGGCGTGCCGTTTCGAACGCGGGTGTGAGCCGCGTTTCGGGCTTGATTGTCGAGGAACAGCAGGGAACCGATCGGCTTTTTTCGATCCGTTGACACATGGTTCGGCGCGAGAGAGACTACGAGAGCGAAAGATGTGACATCGCTCGAATGTAAACTCAGCGAGGAATTCCGATGTTGAATCGTGTTTTGGCGTCGTCGCTGGCAGCCCTCAGCCTCACCAGTCTGAGTGTGATCGGGCTGGCACAAAACCAGGCGGCAGACGCGAAGAATCTCGTGGGACACACCGATCCGGTCTATTCCGTCGACTTTACCCCCGACGGTGCGCTGATTGTCACCGGGAGCTTTGACAAGACGCTTAAGCTCTGGGATGCCGCGACGAAAAAGCCGGTCCGGACGTTTTCAGGGCATACGGCCCTCGTGCTGACCGTCGCCATGTCGAAAGACGGCAGTCGCATCGCCTCGGGGTCGATCGACAATACGGTCAAGTTATGGGACGTTCCCGTGAGCACAGCCCGGGCCAGCTATGAAGCCCATAAACCGGCCGCGGGGGCGGTGGCAGTCGCTCCGGACGGAACGCTATACGCCACCGGGGGGGCCGACAAACTGGTTCGCCTCTGGACGGCTGCCGACGGCAAGCCCGCTCGCGACCTTGCCGGGCACGCGGCGGCAATCTCGCGGCTCGATTTTCGCAAGGACAACAAGCAGCTCGCCTCGGGCGACGAAGCGGGGAACGCTCAGCTCTGGAACCCTGCCGACGGCATGCCGCAGGGAACGATTGGGGCGCATGCTGGCGCCGTAACCGGGTTGGCCTTCTCGCCGAACAACGCCCTGCTGCTGACGACAGGAGCTGACGGACTGGTGAAGTTCTGGCCGGTGACGATCCCTGCGCCGCGCCCGATCGCCGGGCATTCCGGCGCGATAACGGCCGTGCAAGTCAGCCCGAACCAGCAGTTTGTCGCGTCGGCAAGCGCCGACAAGTCGGCCCGGTTGTGGACTCTGGCGGACGGCAAGCCCGTCCGCAATTTCGATGGCCACGGCGGCGTGGTCACCACGATTGCCTTCAGTCCGAACGGGGCCCAGGTGGTCACGGGATGCGACGACAAGATCGTCCGGCTGTTCGACGCCAACAGCGGGGCATTGGTCAAGGCGTTTGCCGCGCTTCCGGGAGCCGTAACGGCGGCGGCTGTCAGTCCCAACGGAGCGCAGGTCGTCGTCGGGGACGTCGGGGGAGTGATCAAGGTCTTCAACGTCGCCGACGGAGCCGAGGTGCGGGCGCTGGCCGGGCACGCCGGAAA
>JBLMWR010000023.1:0-3466 GCA_050257335.1 Deltaproteobacteria bacterium
GGATTTTTGAAAATTTTCGCCGCCGTGCATACCCTTCTCAGCAGAACACAGGGGTAACGTTACTCACCACAAGCGCGCAACCCACGAACTGCCCGAATCATGGGCGCATCGCAACCGGCTCTGTCCAATTCAGACCCAATTGCAGTCATCTCGCTCCGCGAGATAAGCTGCTTGCATTTGGCTGCCGATCGAATGACAAGCCACAGTTCGCTCAGCCGCGCCGCAGTCAAGCGACACCGGCCGGAGAAATATGGCAGAGGCAACTGTGTCCGGGCTTCGAGGGCCGTTCGCGCGGTCCACGCGCAGAGACCATCTCGGAGGACCGAGATGACTGCAATACGGCGAGGCGGCAGGATGTGACGTCGCGTGGTGAAATAGAGCAAGGGAGTTTTGCCCACCGACAGCCGTGGGGCAGTTTCCCCAACCTGCACGTTATTTCCTCTTTCAACGCGTCCAAAATCAGCGCCACCGACTCCTCGGACAATTCCAGAACGGATCACCGAAGGAGCGAGTTGTGGGCTCGGCGAGGCGAGAGAGGTCTTTGGACAAGTTCACGCGCCCCCCCTGCCTCCCCTTGCTAAGGGGGGAAAGGTCTTTGGGACGTTTGATTCGTCAACAGGCGCATGCGGCCGGCGTATTCCTTGTCTGCGAGATGACTGCGGTTATGATTGACGCCATGACGCCCATCATTTTGACCAACACGCGCACCGGTGCTGCTGCTCAGATTCTCGCCGAGGTGGGGTTCAATCTGTTTCAGTTGCGGATTCCGGTCGGCAGCCGCACGGTGGAGGTGCTCGACGCGGCGCCCGACTTTGTTGCGACGGGAACCAGCCCGAATCATAACGGGATTCCGCTGCTGTTTCCGTTTCCAAATCGGATCCGCGGCGCGCGCTACACGTGGGAGGGGCGCGAGTACGTGCTCGAGGGGGTCCATCAGGACGGGCAGGGGAATGCGATTCACGGACTGGTGATCGATCGCCCCTGGCGCGTGGCGTTTCGCGACGAGATCTCGGCTTTGGGGCAGTTCCAGTTGAGCGTCGATGCCCCCGACAGGCGCGCGCTCTGGCCGGCTGATTTTTTGATCGAGGTCCGCTACCAGTTGCGCGCTTCGGGGTTGCGCTGCGATATCCGCGTGGTGAACCCGGATTGCGTTCCGCTCCCGTTCGGTTTCGGGACGCATCCGTACTTCCGGGTTCCGCTGTCGGCCGGGAGCCGCGCCGGGGATTGCCTGATTCAGGCCCCCGCGGCCGAGCAATGGGAGCTCGTCGGCTGTCTGCCGACCGGTAAGCGATTGCCCGTCACGGGGAACAAGGACTTGCGCGAGGGGCAAGAGCTGGCGGGGCTCAAACTGGATGACGTGCTCACCGGCCTGGGAGGCGGCAGAGGTCAGCACGACGACGACGGTCAGACCGAAACG
Source organism: Deltaproteobacteria bacterium (assembly GCA_050257335.1). Lineage (GTDB taxonomy): Bacteria > Planctomycetota > Planctomycetia > Planctomycetales > Planctomycetaceae > JACQFH01. Next base: position 1,418 of record JBLMWR010000023.1, read on the forward strand.
GTGATCATGGATCCCTCGGCGGGGCTTCAGGTGCGGCAGGTTTTTGACGATGTCTTCCGCGAGCTGGTCGTCTACACGCCGCCCCATGGGCGGAGCGTGTGCCTCGAGCCCTACACGTGCACGACGGATGCCATTCACCTGCAGGAGCGCGGGATCGACGGCGGATGGCGAGTGCTGCCGGCGGGGGCGGAATTTCGCACGTGGTTCGAGATCGGCGCGGGACTGGTCTACGCGTGATTGAAGGTGTTGGTCACGCGGGATGTCGCAAGCCGGCGCTTATCGGGCCGTCGTGTTCGGCCCAGAAGGGCCGGCCTGCAAATGAATGCCGCCCGACGGTGTCGAACACCCTTGCTCTCGAAGGCTATACGCGGGTTGGAACGGCGTGGTAAACTCAATTGTCCAGGAATTCGCTCTTATTGACACCTTCCTTGGCGTACCTTCAACGGCTTCGTCTTGCTCATGACGGACGGGCTTGGAAGCCCATCCTACTTTGTCATCGCTCATGACGGGCGGGCTGAGGAAGCCCGCCCCACGGAGAGTGTCATGCCTACATTCCGACGATTGGTGCTGTTGGCGACCGTGGCCGTATTCGGCGGGTTTGTCTGCGGACTGGCGCGGGGCTTCGCTGACGAAGAGAAGCCGGCGGCTGCGGCGAAACAGGAGACCGCTCCGCAGTCGGCCGCGACCGATCCCGCGGCCGGCAAAGACCCTCAACTCGATTTGAAGCAGATTCTCGAACGGCTGAACAAGGTCGAGCGCGAGCTGGTCGAGCTGCGGATCAAATCGGGGCAGGTTCCCTTCGACAAGAAGGACCAGCGAATCATCACCCTGCTGGATACCTGCTACCTGGGAAGCGTCTTTTACGGGTCCCCCACGAACCTGCGGTTTTTTGCGGTGAAACTGACGGTCGTCAACCTGACCGACGAGCCCGTTGTGCTGAAGCGCGACGATATCCGGCTGACCTCCGACGGCCAGACGTATCCGGTCAAGGAAGCGCCGCAGCAGTTCCAGTTCCATCAGTTCCAGAGCGGACAGCAGGCGATTCAGTTGCGGTCGCTGCAAATGCCGGCCGAATTGCGGGTCGCGGTCGGCGGAACTGGTACGACGTGGGTCCTGTTTCCCGAACTGCCACCGGGGAGCCACGTGCCGCCGCTCGTGCTGCAAATCAAGCTCGGCGGGACGCCCCGCGACATCGACGTGAACGCCCTTCAGCGGGACGTGCTGGGGATGAAGAGCGAGCGGCTGGGCCCGCGCGGGTGTCTGGGGCTGATCCGCATCTCCGGCACGCTGAACACGATCAACGTGGGGAGCCTGGTGGAGGAACTCGACCGGTTCGCCGCCGACCGGCTCGTGCGGGCGGCGATCGTGTGGGAGGAGGGGGCGGCGATTTCCGAGATGCCGCTGGCCAACTGGCTGCAGAATTCGGCGCTCAGTGCCGGCCGGGCGCAGCAGTTCAACGAGCAGCAGTTTCCAGGCCTGCCCGCTTCGCTTCGCGAGCTGCACCTGGCACACGTCCCGAACCAGAGCGGCGGAAACGGTCCAGCCGTCTCGTATCCCAGCAATTTCGTGCCGGCGACCGCGGCCGTCGCCGCCCAGCGCGTCCACAAGACCGACGTCGAGGCAGTGGTGGCGGCGCTGCGGACGGCGTACGAAGCGCTGCCGCGCGATGAGGTCCTGCAGACGATTCAATCGGGCAGCCGGCTGGAGCGCGCGGCGGCTCTGGCCGGAGGGGCGGGGCGGCTGCCGGCCGACAAGCTGCCCGTCATTCTGCAGTACGCCGACGACGACGATCCCGTCATGCAGCAGGCGGCGCTGCTGGCGCTGTCGCATTTCGGCGAAGCGGAGGCCATCGAAAAGCTGATGCATTACGCCCGCAAGAACGTCATGCCGCTGTCGGGCGCGGCCATCGCCGGCTTGGCCGGTTCGCGCTATGCGGCGGCGCATCATGCCCTGCTCGAACTGCTCGCCAGCGAGACTCCGGAATCGAAGAAGAACATCGTGCGGATCCTGGCCCTGTATCCGCGGCCGGCATGGTCGGAGGCGATTTAC
>JBLMWR010000024.1:0-14361 GCA_050257335.1 Deltaproteobacteria bacterium
TGAATCGAACCTTGACCCAGATCTGACCGCATCTTTTTTTTCTCGCGCAAAAATTCTCGATCGCGGTACGGAAATCAACGTGCGTCACCCGCTTCATTGCCAGCACTTGACACTGCTGGAAAAGGCGGGACTACGAACGGCTACCGGACCAGCCGCCGGAATGCCTCCTGCTGCAAGTCGCATTCGAGGAGATCATCGAGAGCGCCCTGCTCGAGCCCCTCGGCGAGCAGCGCGAAGGTCTCTCGCGCGGCGGCCTCAGTCTGTTCCAGCTCGGGCGCCCCTTGAGCCGCGTTGAGATAGAAGGTCGGGTAGCCGTGACACCCGCGTTTGGCCATTTCCTGGACGTAGAGGGTGGCCAGTTTCGTCCGGACGGGCAGGTCGGCGGTCGGGAAATCGAGGTGGGAATGCACGCTCAGTCCCGCGCACCGCACGCCGAAGCCCGCCGCGCCGGCCGCCTGATTGATGCGGTTCTGCAACTCCGCGCCGAACTTCGCCAGATACGCCGGGACCTCGCGCCGTCGCAGCTCGCGGAGGGTCGTCAGGGCGGCGATCAGGCCGATCGCATCACTCCAGTACGTGCTCGAAATGAACATCCGCGCCGCGGGCTGCATCACCTCCCGCTTCCCGGCGACGAGCCCCATCGGATAGCCGTTCGAAATCGATTTGGCGAACACGGCCATGTCGGGGGTGACCCCCACGAAGCCCTGCGCCCCCTGCATGCCGAACCGCAGGCCGGAAGAGACTTCGTCGAAGATCAGAACCGCGCCATGCTCGCGGCAGAGCTTCGCGACTCCGGCGAGATAGCCGGCGGGCGGCATTTCCGACCGCAGCGGCTCCATGATGACCGCCGCCACTTCGCCGCGATGCGCGTCCAGCGTTTCGCCGAGCGGGGCGATGTCTCCGTACGGAAAGGGGACCGCCGTTCCCGCCAGCGCCCGGGGGACGCCGATCGGCTCGATTCCGGGAAAGAGGTGCGCATTGAGATTCGCCTCGGCGTCGAGATTGGCGGCCAGGTACCAGTCATGCCAGCCGTGGTATCCGCAAAACAGGATTTTGTCGCGCCCGGTCGTCCCCCGGGCGATCCGCACCGCGACGGCACAGGCCTCGCCGCCGCACTTGGTGTACCGCACCATCTCGGCGCACGGAATCGTCTGCGCCAGCTCCTCGGCAAGCTCGACTTCCAGTTCGTGGTTGATCGAAAAATTGACCCCCCGGCCGACCTGCTCGCACACGGCCTCGTCTACGACTGGATCGCAATACCCCAGGATGATTGCCCCGATTCCGCTGACCCAGTCAATGTACTCGTTTCCGTCGACGTCCCAGAAGCGCGGTCCTTTGGCGCGTGCCGCATAGACAGGTGACACCCCGCACGCGTACCGCGTCGGCCGGCGGCTGATGAGCTGGGTTCCGCCGGGAATCAATTCCTGGGCGCGGCGATAAATTTCCATCGACCGGCGAACCCGGGAACGACCGTCTGATTTCGGCACCATGAAACGCCCCTTCGACAGGAAATAAAGATGGTCCGCCATCACTTTATCCGCCGGCGGGGCGCAATACCATCGGAACGAATGCGGATCGACATGACTGCCATGGACAGATCGCGCCCGGCAGGCGCGACCGACCTGTCTCTCGCGCCCGCCGAGTTTTCGGCGCTTCCTGCCGATCTGCCGATTCACCCCGTCAAATTCCCCTTGACAGGTTTCCCGACACGGCTTATTTTTTCGCCCACGATCGCTCATGACGGGCGATCGATCACTGAAGTTGATCGCCTCTGTGCGCCAGGGATGGCGCACAGAGGTTTTTTTTCGGGCTGCGGAGCCGGATATTGAGACATAATCCGGGCCAGAGCCGTGCGTCACTCGTCGTGCGGGCGCGGAAGCCAATCTTGCCCAAAGGTCACGGTGTGCGGGCCGTCCCCGACAACTCCGCGTGCAACTGCCGCAGGGTCTTCAACTGTTCCTGCAGGCGTCGCAGTTCGGCCAGCTCGCTGGTAATATTGTTAAGGACCGCCTGCTCGAGCGCGCTTGTCGCCTCGATCGCCGACGCAATGGGCCCCAGAGCGTCCGCGGAACCGCGACGCGCGGGGGCGAGGCCCGCTCCCGGGAGCGGTTGCGGCTCGGGTGGCGAGGCATCGGCGGCCGTCAGCTCGACGCTCCCTGCGATCGAGTCAGGTTCCGCGGCCGACATCTTTCTGCGGAGCGAAAGAATTTCGCGAATCGCCGCGGGGGATTGCCCCTTGAGCTCGGTTTGCCAGATCTTCCGCTCTTCCGGGCCGGCATCGCAGAGCTCTTCATCGATCACAGCCTTCGCCTGAAGGTCGCCGGCGTCCCCGTCGTCGTCGGCAAAGCCCGCAACGCGGGCGATCCCCGGAGTTTCGTCGGAGTTTCCGGGGATGCCGAAATCAAACGCGGTTCCCAGATTCTCCCAGTCGGCGGAATGGCGTTCGTGCGCGTCGTACAGCGACAGGTGGCGGTAGACTTTGACCGCCAGCATCGTCGCGGCCAGACAGGCAACGCCCCCCATCGCCGCCAAGGTGCCGATCAGAAGTTTACGGAAGAGCTTCATATCCGATTCCTTTCGAAAGGACTCTCCACAGCACATTTCGCGACAAAGGGTACCCGAGGAGATGCTTTCGACTCAAGAGGAATCCTTGTTAATGGCATTCTGCCGCCGCGGTTCAACCGGCTGACGCCACTTTCATCCGTTGCCCGGGAGCAAACCATGCTGCGAGAACAGGTCCGGTCGGGAATCAAGCATGTGGGGCTGGCGCTGCGCGAGCCCGAGGAATTTGCCCGGCGTTCCGAGGCCGGTGAGGTCTGGTATCCGTGGTGGGTTTGGCTCTCGCTGGGGCTGACGGCCGTGCTGGGGACCACGACCTACGGCATGACAATGGGACTCCTCGGAGGGCCGGCCGAGGTTCTCAGCAAGGGGCTGTTGTGCACCCTGGCAGCCGGGCTCGCCTGGGGGATTCCACTGCCGGCGCTGTACATTCTCAACAGCCTGTCAGGAGCGCGACTGTCGGCCGGCAGCACGCTGCTGGCAGCGCTCGTCACCACCAGTTGGGGCGGGCTGGCGATGATCGCGTCGATCCCCATCAACTGGTTCTTTACGGCCGCCATCCCCCATCCGGGCTTCGTGCTCCTCGTGAACCTGACGGTTTTCGCCGGGGTGGGCGTGGCCATGATCGACGTCTTCCAGCGCGTCATGCGGCGTCTCGAGCCCGAGCGGCAGGCGCCGCCGACGTGGTGGCTGGTTCTGGTCGCGGCCATCGGGACAGAGTTGTTCTATTCCTTCGGCCTGTTCCATTTCGCGCCGGCTCAAATCACGCTGGTGACAGGAGTCTGAATCCATGCCGACAACATCCGAAATCCGCACGCCGCTGACGAGTCTGCACGCTCGAGAGCAGAAGTCCGTGAGTGAGGGATCGTCTGCGGACGCTCGGGCCGCAAGTATTGAGGCTGGCACGCAGGGTCCCGCGATTGAGACGGACGTCTTCCAACCGGTCTCTTCCCCGAAACTGCTGGAACTGGTCGAGCTGATTCTCAAAGACCGCCCGCGTCTGGAGCGGGTCATTCGCGATCCGTCACTGGCCGCCGAATTGATTCCGAGGTTTCTGGCCGTGTCACTCGTCGGATTCACTCTGTTCGGCGTGGCGATGGCGCTGGTCGTTCATGCGGTCGGCGTGCGCCTGGAACTGGCGTCCATGAAGGCTGTTCTCGAGGGAACGGCTCCAGGGCTGGTTCGATTCGAGCCGCTTGGCGCCCGATCCGGCAGGGAAATGGTCAACGCCATCACGGCCGGGCTGCGGTTGATTTCCGCGTACGACCTGGGATTGATCGCTGCGGCGGGGGTGTGCCTTCCCAGTCTGTACTTTTACGGATTACTTGCCGGCATCCCCATGTCGCTGGCGCGGGTGACAGTGCACACCGTCAAGGCGATGGCGACGACGGCCGTGGCCCTCGTGGGAATTCTGCCGATCTACGTGGCCTTTAGCCTGGGAGCGGCGATTTTTCATGCTCCGGCGGTCGTGGCTGAAAGCGTCCTGTGGCTGGGACTGTTGCTTCCCTTTGGCGCGGGCCTGTTTGGCGTGAATTCGCTGTACACCGGCTTCACAGGCCTGACCAATTCGCTGCCGCCCGAGTGCCGTTACCGCCGGTCCTGCTTTCTGCGGCGGCTGGTCGTGTCGTGGTCGGTGTGCTACACCGCGGTGACGCCGGTGATGATCTTCACGCTATGGGAATATTTTTCGAGGACGACCTGAACGAAAGGAAATCTGACAATGGGAATCTTCCGGCGCGTCAGTGACATCGTCTCGGCCAATCTGAACGAGATGGTCGAGAAGTTCGAATCCCCCGAGACCATGCTGCGGCAGGCGATCCGCGAGATGGACGCGGCCGTGGCCCGCACGATGGAGGCCGCCGCACGCGTCATTGCCGACGAACGGCTTCTCGAAAGTCAGCTCTTGCGACACCGTGAAGAATCCGCTGGTTTGTACCGCCGGGCCCGGGAGTCGCTCCTGGGTGGCAACGAGGCAGGGGCCCGGCGTGCGCTCAGTCGGCGGAACGAGTGCGAAAAACTCATCGCGGCTCTTGGCGACCAGTTGGCTGCTGCTCACGCCACGGGCGCAAAAATCCGGCGGCGGCTCGATGCCATGCGCGTCCGCCGCACCGAAGCCGAGCGCAGTCTGCACGTGCTTGCCGCCCGACTGCGCTCGACCGAGGCGCAACGGCAATGGCTGTCGCAGCAATTCGAATTCGGCATCCACGACGCGGGATTCGCGCGCTTCGAAAGAATGCGCCGCAGGATTGAACGCACCGAGGCCGAGGCCGACACGCTGCTGGAACTGGCCGGCAGAGAAACGCCTGACGACGCGGAAATGCCTGGGGATCACGAAATCGAAGCGCAGCTCCGGACGCTCAGGCAGGAATGCGACCCTTCCGCGACCAGGTAAACGTGCCGGCCGACAGCGAAAAAACAGATCAGGGCGGGGACGCGTAGCATGGGCCTCCAGGCCCGTACGTGATAATCGACGCGGCCGACAAGCGGGATCGCCCGCATGACAGCGCCGAATCAGCGCTCGTCAGACACGGACGGGCTGGGAAGCCAGCCCTTTGAAGGTCGGTGTTTCGTGATGGCCGTTGATTTGATATCCCTGTCGCTGTTTGGAGTTAAGGATAACTTCAGGGAGGGCGACAAGGATGGTCTTTGGCAAATTGTTCGAACGGTTTGTGCAGTCGTGTCCGGCGTGCGTAATGCATCGGGCATTGATGGAGAATATCTTCGCCCCGGCGAAGGTGGATGCCCTGTTTCGTCAAGTGGCGGAAGCCCAGTACGAGCGGGAATTGTTGTTCTCGACTCTGGTCGATCTCGTGAGTCAGGTGGTTTGTCGAAGTTCCAAGTCGGTGCACGCTGTCTATGTGCGTCAGCGCGAACGCATCTCGGTGTCGGTCCGGGCGTTGTACGACAAGCTCAGCCATGTCGAGATCGGCACGTCGCGAGCGCTCGTACAACACACGGCCAGGCAAGTTCGGGAGTTGGTCGACCGTTGCAAGGGTCGCCGCCAACCGCTGCTGAAAGGCTACCGGACGCGGGTTCTCGACGGCAACCACTTGGGCAAAACCGACCATCGCCTGGGCGCGCTGCGAGGCACGTCGGCGGGGGCGTTGCCCGGCCAGGCGTTGGCGGTGCTGGACCCGGAACGGATGCTCATCGACGATGTGATTCCATGCGAAGACGCCCACGCCCAGGAGCGTTCGTTGTTGCAACAGGTCGCGGCGATCTTTCAAAAACGGGATCTCGTGATCGACGACCGCAATTTCTGCACGCTGGCGTTTCTGTTTCTGCTGATCTCCCGCAAAGCCTGCTTCATCACCCGGCAACACGGCAGAATGCCTTGGAATCCGGCGGGAAAATGCCGATATGTGGGCTATTGCAGCACGGGACGCGTCTACCAGCAGATGATCCAGATTTGCGACCCCGAAACCGGCAAAACCACGCACATCCGCCGGATCACGGTGAAGCTGAAAACGCCCACGCGCGACGGCGACGTGGAGATTCATCTGCTGACCAATCTGCCGGCGTCGCAAGTCTCTGCGATCAAGATTGCCGAACTCTACCGCAAGCGGTGGACTCTGGAGCAGGCATTCAACGAACTGACCACCCACCTGCGCTGCGAACTCAACACGCTGGGTTACCCGAAAGCGGCGCTGTTCGCGTTCTGCGTGGCGGTGTGCAGCTACAACCTGCTGGCGGCCGTCAAAGGTGCCTTGCGCGGCATTCATGGCGAAGAGATCATGGAGACGAAAGTCTCGAATTTTTTCCTCACCGACGAGATCAACAGCATGTACGGTGGGATGATGGTTGCCTTGCCGCCGGAGGACTGGCGCATTTTCCAGTCGATGCGCGCTGTCACGCTGGCTGCGCGCCTTCGCCGCTGGGCGCGGACCGCCGACTTGGACAATTATCCGAAACATCCACGCGGCCCCAAGAAACCAAAACGCAAACCCGCAAATGCTCAATTCCAACACGTCGCCACTGCAAGGTTGTTGGAACCACAGCGATTCCCAAAAGGCCGCGCACGAACAAAGCCCAAAATGCGCGGCCCTTAACCGACCTTCAAAGGGCTGGCTGGGAAGCCCATCTTACGGAAGACGGTCGATCCCGTTTCGAAAAGGCAGGTGATCATGGGGCTGACCGAAACCATCCTGTTTTATCTGCTGTTCGGAATCGGAATCGCTGCCGCGGTGGCTCTTGCTCGCGAAGGAGGAGGCCGGGGCGAACGGCTGTTTCAGATCGCGACGGCCTTGTTCTTCTGGCCGCTGTACCTGCCGGTTCTCGTCGACGGATCAGTCCGCTCGAGACGTCTTCCGCCACCGCACCGGCAACCTGCCGCCGACCCGCCAGATCCGTATGCAGCGGCGATTGCACAGGTCGAGGCCGAACTCGAAACAGCGCTCGACAGTCTCGATGGCTGGGCCGAGAATGTGCTGGCGGGCGAGCAGGACCGGTTCGCCGAGCTGCGCGCTGCATGGCGCCTGCAAGCCGACCGGATCCGGCAGCTCGAGCGCCTGCTGGCCGCCGCGGACGTTAGCAGCGAGACGTCAACGACAGAGCCGGCGGTCGGAACCGGGTCCGGCGGCAACGAGCGCTACAGGCAGAGCGAACAGGCCCGGCGCGAGAACCTGGAGCGGCTGCATACAATCCGTGTTCGATTGCACGACGACCTGATGGGAACGCTCGCCTGGGTGCGGGAACTGGTGAGCATGATTCATCTGGCGAAGTTCACCGGCGCCCCCGCCTCGCGGGCCGAAGAGCTCGTCGCGCAAATTGCAACCGCCGTCGAAGGCCTGTCGGAGGTGACGCAGTGGAAAGAGGAGGCGGCCGTGAGCAAATGACGAATAGCGAAATCCGAATGTCTGAAACCCGAATTACGAACACACCGCAACAGCCGACATGGAACGTAAAGCGAGCCGACGGGGTCGCGGTTGGTGATGCAATTGGCGATCCCACCGCGCCGACGCGAGAGCCTGCTGCCAGTTTGGCACGAAGAAATCAGGTCCAGTTCCTTGCCTCACGGATGTGTCAATTTGGCAGCGATTCTCGACGCCGTTCGAACTCGATGGTTACGTCCCAAGGTTCGCATATCTCTCTGTGGCGAATCGACTTGTGACTCAAACCGTTTGGAATTCTGAAGCTTCACGCGGCGTTACCCAGGACGGTACAGGCTTTGCTTCTCATAAAATCATGCGGAATGCGGTTCGCGGGTGCTCCGCGATGCCGCCTGAAGTCGTTCCGTTCGATTACCGGAGGGGCCCGAAATGCCCGTCTTTCGCTGGCGTGAAACCTGGGAGCCGTTCCGCGATCTGGAGCGGCAGGTGGATCGGCTTCTGGAGGGGCTCCCGTTCCCGTTTCCCGTCCTCCGCCTCGAACGGCAATATCCCCCGGTCAACCTTTACGAGCTCGACGACGAGTATCTTCTCACCGCGGAGCTTCCGGGAACGTCGCCTGACAATCTCGAGCTGACCGTGAGCGGCGGGGTGCTCACGCTCAAGGGGACACGGCAGGCTCCCGTGGGAGTCGCCGACGATCAGTTCCGTCGACACGAAAGGGTGTGGGGAAGCTGGGAACGCGCGCTCAACGTTCCCGACCGAGTGCAGGAAGACAAGGTCTCGGCGGAGTTTGCGGACGGTATTTTGAAGATTCATTTCCCAAAGGCTCCCGAAGCGCGGGCGCGGCAGATCCAGGTCATGCAAGGGAATAATCCATGAGTACCGAGGACAACGGCATTTCACAGATTCCAGTGACTTCATCCCAGCCGGCAGAGCAGCCGGCTCCGGCCGGGGCAGCAGGGGAGCGCGGCCTGTTTACCCCGCCGATCGACATATACGAGACGGAGGAGGGCCTGGTCCTCGTTGCCGATCTGCCGGGCGTCTCGGTCAGGACGCTCGATTTGCAGGTTCAGGACAACAAGCTGACGCTTCTGGGGCGGGTCGCGAATCCGGCCCCCACCAACGCCCGCCTGCTGCACAAGGAATACGAAGAGGGGGATTTCCTGCGGTCGTTCATTCTCAGTGAAAACGTCGATCATGAGCGGGTGACGGCGCGGCTCAATAACGGCGTTCTCGAAGTCGTTCTGCCGCATGAGACGAAATCCACTCCGCGACGAATTCAGGTGAATACCGACTGAAATTTGAGTCAAGACTTCGACAACCCGGACGAAATACACTCCGACCCCGTCATCCAGGAAACGCCCGCATGCCCCAATCCCGCGAATCGACTCATGAAAGCCCTTCCGACAAGCTGCGCGACGTGGTCGCCGGCTGGATCGACATGGTCGCCAGCCAGGGGGAACGAGCCGTCGACGCCGTTGGTCTGCGCTTCCCGGGAAGGCCGTGGCTTCCGGCGGTCGACGTACTGGAAACGGACGACCAGGTCGTCGTCCATGTCGATCTGCCGGGGATCGATCCAGAGACGGCGGAGATTCTGCTGACGGGGAATATGCTCACGGTCAAAGGTGACTCCCCGGCGGCGCCTCTGGGCAAGGGGGAGACGCGGCATCGCCACGAACGCCCGGCGGGTCCCTTCTCGCGGTCGATTCCTCTCCCGGTGGCCGTCAATCCCGAGAAGGTTTCGGCCGAATCGAAAAACGGCGTATTGACCGTGACCCTGGCCAAGGAAGAGCGCGTCAAGCCGCGCCATATCCCGATCGGCGTGAAATCGTCAGGCTCGCCAGTTTCGTAGTCCCGGCTTCAGCCGCCGTCGCCTCGCACGGCGACATGAGGCATTCGCGAGCGGCCGCCCCAGGCCGGCTGGCTTCGGCGCGCGTCTCTGATCGTTCGAACGACCGGGGCGAGCCCCGCGGTTAAACAAGGTACGCGTCACTTGGCAAGACGCGCTGTCTCGCTCTCCTTCCACGCCTCGACGTACGCCTGAAAGCCGTTGCGAATTGAAGTGACGTCAGTCCGAGTGGCGGCATCGAGCAGCTCGGCGGGCGTTTTGAGCTTCCGAACATGAACGATCCGCGCGGCCTGGGCGGCAACGGCTTCGTCGTACTCCGCGAGGCGCGAGAGCAATCTGGCGAAGTCGGTCCCCGATTCTTCCACGAACCGGGCGGCGTATTCGAACGCCGGGGTGAACTGGCCGGAGCCGTCGGCGTCGATCCAGACGGCGCCGGTGGAGCCGACGACGTACGGATGCCAGATCGGAGACGAGGGCTGATAAGGGCGGGGGATCGGCCAGAAGAGTTCTTTCACCCCGGGCCCGGTGGCGATTCCCGCCAGATGGACGTCGTGTTTGAACTTTGGCAGCCGCCACGTTCCCTTCCATTTCAGCCCCGATTCCCTCGATCCGCGCGGGGCCTCTCGAATCTCGGCTTCGCGGATTTTGACGCCGTTGGCGTACAATCCCACGTGCGTCGCCTGGGACCAGCTCGGCCCGAGCACGCGCACGGCAACTTCGATTTCACCGGAGGGGGCGACCAGATCGCCTGCACCATGTCTTCCATTCACCGACATCTCGCACAGGAGGCCCAGACTGACGAGCGCACGCCCTGCGTCCAGATTCCGGCACGCTTCGGCCACGTCGATCGCTGCCGGGTTGTTGTCGTTACAGCGGATGTACGTCCGTCCCTGTCCGACGAAGAACCGCGAGACGTCATGCGAATCGCTGGCCCCGACGGGGGTGATCCGAAAACCCCGGTTGAGGAGCCCGAACCAGTCGCGATAGACGAGCATGACGTCCGACTGCAGGGCCCCCGAATTGACCGCCTCCAGAGCGTTGGCTTCGAGCTTCCAGCCGTCGAGGTTCTCGCCGACGAGGCTCAGATGGTGCTCGGGACCGAACGGCCTGTAGCCCCCGTGGACGTCGCGTGGATGATTGAGGACAATGACCGAGACGTTGGGACACTCATGCATCTCGCGGAAGAGTTCGGGCCAACCCGGCGCGGCATGGTTGACTACCTTCGCACCTGCGGCAATCGGAAAGATGTTGAAATGTCCAATCCGCGGGGTCGTCACCTCGTTGCCGATGATCGGAGTGAAATGCCCCCGCACTCCCGCCGCCAGAGCGGCCTTTTCGTAGTCGGCGTGGACGTTGTGGTCGGTGGCGATCGGCAGCTCGATGCCTTCGCCGGCAATCGTCACCATCCGCTCGGCGAGCGTCGCATCGCCGTGCCCGGAAAGTGTGAGCGTGTGGCAATGCGTGTCGCAGGCGACATACCCCTCGGTCGGCACCTCGCGGCGTAAAGTCAACTTTCGCACCGCGGTCTCGCCCGGCTGCAGCACGACTCCAGCCGAGGCCACGCCGTATTCGAACCCGCGCCCGGCGTAAAGCGTATATTTGCCGGCCGGGAGGCCAAATTCTGCTTTCCCATCAGCCGTATAGAGGACTCCCGGCCGCACCGCGAGCCCCTCCCGCGAACTGGTATCCGTCGTCATCAGCGCCCCTTCGGAGTCGATCACTGTCAATCGGCATGGGAGCGGTCGACCGTCCGGCGCCTCGGTTACCGTGACCTCGACTCGCGCTTCCCCCAGCAGTGCAGCGCGCGGCCGATCATCAAGCCGCACGTCGCCGATGGAGATGTCGTCGCCGGCTTTGTCCTGGGAGGAAATCACCAGGACGTTCGGGCCATCCTTCAGAGTATTGGGCGGGACTGCCCAGTAGGTGACCATGTCGTTTTCATCGGGCGGCAGCCGGCCGACTTCGCGGTCGTTGACTCGCACCTTCCACGTCTGCTTCACGTCCCGGTGCCGCAGCCGCAGCGTTTGTTCCGCCGCGTTGGCCTTTGCCGGAAACGTCAGCCGCAATTCGGCGGCTTCCGCCTGCTCGGGAAAATCGGCCCATTCGCGGACCGCCCCCGACCGCAAATGATGCAACTTCGCCGTCAGGACTCTCTCGTCGGCAGCGGCAGCCCCGACGACGCACAGCAGCCCTGGCAACGAATACATCCCCCATATCACGATTCGAACGGCGATGCGGGATGACAGCTTGGAATGGGGGTTCCTTTGCAATTCTTTGCACCGTTGTGCATTTGCCCGAATTCTCTCGTAAGTCTCACGCAAAGGCTCAAAGATGCAAAGGAAAAAGAATTCCATTGATGAACGCCTTTTAAAGAGCTGGCGGGCTTCCGAGCATCCATCAGCCTCCTCCGTTTTGACGTACCACCGGTAACGGGGCTGGAACGTTCGGCGGGTTGTGTTATCATATTTTAGTGTCAGTACATTTGGCACTGGGAACGGCTATCATCGGGGGTGGAGGAAATGTCGCAAACCGTTACCGAGCCGGCAGAACCGGTGGAATCGCGGGAAGTGCAGTTCGATCCGGCGGAAGAGTTCGCCTACCGCCCGGTGCCGCCGCTGGCTCCGATTTCGCTCTTTCTGGGGTTCTGCGGAGTGTCGGGTTTTGTGGGTGTTCCGTGCCTGGCCGTGAGCGCGGTGGGAATGCTTGTGGGGGCACTCGCCTTGTGGCAGATCCGCCGGGCGATGGGAGACCTCGGCGGGCGGGGAGTCGCCCTTCTCGGCTTCACCCTCTCGACTCTGATGCTTCTTGCCGGAAGTGGTTATCACGCTTATGCCTACGCGACCGAGGTGCCGCAAGGCTTCGAACGTGTGAGTTTCGTGGAGTTGTCGAAGCATCTCCCGACGTTCTCCGAGGGGAAGGTCGCCGTTCCCCCGGAAGTGGAGGCACTGGACGGAAAGCCGATATTCATTAAAGGTTACATGTATCCCACCGGCCGGCTAGAGGGCCTGTCTGAATTCGTTCTGGTCAAAGACACAGGACAATGCTGCTTCGGCGGACAACCCAAATTGACTGACATGATCGTCGTGAAATTCGAGGACGGCATGACGGTCAAGCACCGCGACCAGATCCTGGTCGGAGTGGCTGGTATTTTTCGGGCGAATGCCGTAGTCCAGTCGGGGGTGCTGACTGGAATCTATCAACTCGACGCGACGCATTTCCAATGAAGATCTCCCACCGGGACTGGCGATGGAACGTGGTCTGGACAGGGTTGGCGTGCGTTCTGTGCCTCGCCGTTGCCGGGTGCGGCGAATCGGTGGTGAATTCGAGCGTCGCGCATCCTGGCTCCGGCAATCAAGCCACCTCGCCGAACGGCAGCGACGCGGTAACGTCGTCGGGCGACGCGAAAGCGATCGCGACGCAACCAGGTGACGCGGGGCCTTCTTCGATCGCCGCCGATCCGCAGGGAACAGGTACGACCGACGCGACCGCCGCCGGTGATCCTGCCAAACCGCGCACGTTCGCGACCGAAGGCCCGGACGGCGCGGTGAGGATCACGTTCGACGACCTCGATCTGCTCAAACACCTGAAAATGGATCCGGTCACGGCGGCTTGCGTCGAGAAGATGCCCGACTGGCTCAAGAGGCTGAGTGGCAGGAAGGTCCGTGTGCGCGGTTACATGAAACCGGGCACGCAGCTTTCCGCGATTCCCCAGTTCCTGCTCGTTCGCAGCACCGACCTGTGCTGTTTCGGGCCCAAGGGGAAAGTCTATCACATGATCGCCGTCTCGCTGAAGCCGGGAACGACCACCGACTACATCGAGCTGAGACCGTTCGATGTGGTCGGCAACTTCCGCATCGACATGATCCAGCTTGATGACGGCACGATCTTCCTTCTGTATCATATCAACGACGCGGTGATCATCCGGAGTTAGCGGAGGTGTGACTATGCGAAACATCAAATCGTTCTTTTTTGGTGCGGCGGCCTCCCTTTCCCTGGCGCTGGCGATGCTGGCGCCTGCCCTGGCCGTGGCCTGCCCGTTCTGCAGCGCGCCGTCGTTGACCCTGGGCGAGCAATACGCCAAGGCCGATGCCGCTGTCCTTGTGCAGTGGGTCTCCGGCGAGATGCCGATGAAGGAAAAAATCGGCAGCACCACGTACGAGATCGTGCAGGTGGCGCGGACGCCTGTGAAGTCGATTGAAAAGGGAAAGAAGATCACGCTCGAGCGATACCGACCGGGAAAAAAGGGGGATCTGTCGCTCCTGCTGGGGAGCCGCGCCCGGTCCGACGCGCTGGAGTGGGGTTCGCCGCTGGATGTGACCGCGGCCGGCTATGACTACATCATCGAAGCGCCCCCCGCCGACGCCAAATCGGAAAAACGACTGAGCTACTATCTGAAGTTTCTGGAACACCCCGACAAGCTGGTGGCCGACGACGCCTACGCCGAATTCGCGAACGCTCCCTACAAGGAGATCGCCCCGCTGGCCAGACAGTTCCCGCGCGAATCGTTGCGGAAGTGGGTCATCAGCCCCAATGTCGTGCCGACTCGCATCGGTCTCTACGGACTGATGCTCGGACTGTGCGGAAACGAAGACGACGCGGCGCTGATGGAGGCGAAGATCACCGAGACCACCGATGGCTTCCGCCTGGGGATCGAGGGCCTGATGGGAGGGTATCTTCTGCTGACCGGCGAAAAGGGGCTGGAGGTGATCGAGAAATCGAAGCTCGAGAGCAAGGAGGTGCCCTTCAGCGAAACGTATGCCGCCATGCAGGCACTGCGGTTCCTATGGACGTACGGCGCCGGCCGGATTCCGGCCGAGCGGCTGCAGAAATCGATGCGGCTTTTGCTTGAGCGGCCGGAAGTAACGGACCTGGTAGTGCAGGACCTGGCCCGCTGGAAGGACTGGAGCGTCCAGTCGCGGCTGATGGAACTGTATGGCGCCGAAGGATACGAGATTCCGTCGATCAAGCGGGCGATCATCCGCTACATGATCGCCAGCACGAAGGACGTTCCCGCCGGCGGCGGTGAAGAGAAGCCCCCCCGGCACGTCACCGAGGGCGCGAAGCTCCTCCAGAAACTGCGCGACAAAGATGCCAAGATGGTCAACGAAGCCGAGCGCCTGTACT
>JBLMWR010000025.1:0-3762 GCA_050257335.1 Deltaproteobacteria bacterium
CCGCACTCATCGACCGCATGCAGACACTCTTCGACCGACAAGTGTTTCTTGAGAATGTCGGCGGGATACTGAATTTTGCCACAGCCGGCGCATGCCAGATTGCACCGGAACAGTGGTTCCAGCATGAGAACGACGGGGTAATACTTGACGCCGCGCAGTTTCTTCCCCAGCACGTACGTCGCCACCGTCCACATCTGCGAAAGGGGAACTCCCATCAGTGCCTCCATGCCCTAAGTGAATACCCTGCCACCAGTTTTGATAACAGGTTCGAACCGTTTTGTCAGCCTCAAATTGCCCGAAGGGGCGAAATTGCAGAATTTCGGATTGCGGATTTCGAATTTCGGATTTGACGAAATCTGTTTGTTTAGCCGCGGGCCTTGCCTCGCGCGTGGGCCCGCAACGAGCGGCCGCAAAATGTCCACCCCGCGCCACATTTTGTCCCGACACGGGGGCTAGGCACCCGCGGTTTCGTGCGGTACAGTTAACGCGGGGTAAGCCATTTCGTCAGCAATCTTTTCCTGTCTCAGGGAGAAGCCTCATGTCGCCTTTTCGTTTGCGGCTCAACCGCCGGCTCGTACTCGTGTCTGTGGTCCTCTCCTTCACGCCTGGCAGCGCGTGTTTCCTGCCGGTGGCAACCGGCAACGCCGCAGAAGAGAAATCGCGAATCGACAGTGCCAAGGTTGCCGAGGCCCGTGCGCAGGCGATTGAATTTCTGCGGACGACGCAGAGGGACGATGGGAGCTGGACCGTGGAGAACGCCCCGGGAATCAGCGGGCTGGTGACGTGGGGGCTTCTCCGCGGGGGCCTCAAACCCGCTGATCCGACGATCGAGAAGGCCCTCAAGCATCTGGCAACGTTCGTTCAGGAAGACGGCGGCGTCTATTACATCAAGAGCGATCATCGCAATTACGAGACGAGCATCTGCCTCCTGGCGTTTCAGGCGGCCAATTCCAACCACCGCTACGACAAGGTCATCGCCAACGCCCGCGACTTTCTCAAAAAACTGCAGTGGGACGAGTCGGAAGACGTGAAGCCCGATGACGTGCGGTACGGCGGGGCAGGGTACGGAAAGTCGCAGCGCCCCGATCTCTCGAACACCGCGTTTCTGCTGGATGCACTCAAGGCTGCTGGCGTCGGCAAAGATGACCCCGCCATGAAGAACGCCATCATCTTTGTCTCCCGTTGTCAAAATCTCGAATCGGAGTTCAACACCACGCCGTTCGCCTCGAAAGTGAACGACGGCGGGTTCTACTACACCCCTGCCGCGGGGGGCACCTCGCAAGCCGGCCTCACCGAGAATGGCGGCCTCCGATCCTACGCCAGCATGACCTACGCGGGCCTCAAGAGCATGATTTACGCCGGGGTCGACGCCAAAGACCCGCGCGTGCAGGCGGCCTTCAAATGGGTGCAGAAGCACTATTCGCTGGAAGAAAACCCCGGCATGGGACAGGCGGGGCTCTTCTATTACTACCACACCTTCGCCAAAGCGCTGCACGCCATGAACGTGAAGGTCATGGAAGACGCCGCCGGCAGGAAGCACGACTGGCGGGTGGAGCTGACGAACCACCTGCTGTCGCTGCAGAAGGAAAACGGGAGCTGGGTCAACCCCGAGAAACGCTGGATGGAAGGGGACCCGAATATGGCCACCGCCTACACCCTGCTCACGCTGGCGTACACATCGCCGCTCGGGAAATAGAGGCCGCGCTGCGCAGGATGGGCTTCCAAGCCCGTCCGTAAGCGACACACGGTCGGTTTATTGCAGTCATCTCGGTCCTCCGAGATGACTGCATTACGCAAGGATTCCAGCCCACGACAAATGACACGTTGTGATTGTCGCCTCAGGCGAAATTCTTCATGTAGGGCAAGCGCTCGGCGGTCTGCCGGATCTGCGGGGCGGCTTCGACGAGTTGGCCGAGGAAATCCCACTTTCCGGTGACCAGCGACTGCCGGGCCCCTTCCTGCATCGTGCAGCCGGCCAAAACGCTGCCGCATTGCACTTTTTTGGCGACCAGATCGACGGTGACCGGCAGGGCGGGATTGGCCGTGACGGCGTCCACAAGTTTTTTCGCGTCGTCCGGTGAAACGCAGACGCACGGAATGCCGTTGGCGGTGCAGTTGCCGAAAAAGATTTCGGCAAACGATTCGCCGACGATGGCCTTGATGCCCCACCGCATGAGGGCCTGGGGGGCGTGCTCGCGCGACGAGCCACAACCGAAATTGCGCCCGACGATGAGGACGCTGGCTCCCTGGAAGCGCGGATCGTCGAAGGGGTGATTCGGCATCTGCTGCCGATCGTCTTCGAAGGCGTGCTCGCCCAGGCCCTCGAACGTTACGCAGCGCAGGTATCGCGCCGGAATGATGCGGTCGGTGTCTATGTCATCCAGAAGGAGCGGGATTCCCCGCCCGGTGATTTGTTCAATTTCTTGCATTTCCTGATTTCTCAAAACTTATTAATTCAACATCTCGCGCACATCAGCCACGGCCCCGTTGATCGCGGCGGCGGCGACCATGGCGGGGCTCATCAGCAGGGTGCGGCCGGTGGGGCTTCCCTGGCGTCCCTTGAAGTTGCGGTTGCTCGATGAGGCGCAGACTTCACGCCCCACGAGCTTGTCGGGGTTCATCGCCAGGCACATCGAGCACCCCGCGCCGCGCCATTCGAAGCCCGCGGCCATGAAAATTTCGTGCAGCCCCTCTCTCTCGGCCTGCACGCGCACCTGCTGCGAACCGGGGACGACCAGGGCCCGCACGTTCGCCGCCACCTTGTGCCCTCGGGCCACCTTCGCCGCCTCGCGCAAGTCCGAGATTCGTGAATTCGTGCACGAGCCGATGAAGGCCACGTCGATCTTCGTCCCTTTGATCGGCTGGTTTTCCTTGAAGTCCATGAACGCCAGCGCCTCGCGGATCCCCGCCTGTTCGTCAGGCGCGAAGCTACCGGCCGCCGGAATCCGCTCGTTGACCCCGACGGACTGCGCGGGATTGATTCCCCAGGTCACGGTCGGCTCGATCGCAAAACCGTCGATCTCGACATTGTCGTCGAACTGGGCGTCAGGGCCCGAGGCCAGGCCGAGCCACCAGTTTGCCGCCTTCTCGAACGCCGGCCCTTGCGGCGCGAACGGGCGGCCGCGGAGGTATTCGATCGTCGTCTTATCGGGGTTGATGTATCCGCAACGGGCCCCCCCTTCGATGCTCATGTTGCACACCGTCATCCGCTCTTCCATCGACATGCGATCGAACACCGCGCCGGCATATTCATAGGCGTAACCGACGCCCCCCTGCACGCCGAGCTTGCGGATCACATGCAGGGTGACGTCTTTGGCGTACACCCCGGCGGCCAGCCGGCCGTTCACGCCGATCCGCCGCACTTTCGGCTGCCCCAGCGCCATCGTCTGCGAGGCCAGCACGTCGGCGACCTGGCTGGTCCCGATTCCGAACGCGATGCAGCCAAATGCTCCGTGCGTACTCGTGTGGCTGTCGCCGCACGCGAGCGTGATTCCCGGCTGGGTGACCCCCAGCTCGGGCCCTACGACGTGCACGATCCCCTGCCGTTTGTCGCTCAGGTTGAACAGCGTAATGCCGAAGTCCCGGCAGTTCTTCTCGATCGCCGACATCATTTCTTCGGCCAGGGTGTCGGCAAAGGGACGAGCCTGGCTGAGCGTGGGAATGATGTGATCGACGGTCGCCAGGGTCCGCTCCGGGTACATCACCTTCAGTCCCCGGTCGCGGAGCATCTGGAACGCCTGGGGACTGGTGACTTCGTGAATC
>JBLMWR010000026.1:0-6279 GCA_050257335.1 Deltaproteobacteria bacterium
TGTCTCTACACTTGATACAATTCGGGCACAACGAGCGCTCTTGCAGAAAGCGGATTCGATGTCAACACGCGTGGTCCTGGCGATGAGCGGCGGGGTGGACAGTTCCGCCTCGGCGTACCTCTTGCGCGAAGCGGGGTACGAAGTCATCGGCCTGTTCATGCGCTCGGGAGCCAGCGAAGAAGGCGCCTGTTCCACCCGACAGGGCGAACTTCCCATCGTCACCTCGGACAGCCGCAGGCAGGGGTGCTGCAGCGCCAGCGACGCCGCCGACGCACGGCGGGTTGCGGATGCGCTCGATATCCCCTTTCACGCCCTCAACTTCAAG
The DNA here is from genome assembly GCA_050257335.1 of Deltaproteobacteria bacterium. Taxonomy (GTDB): domain Bacteria; phylum Planctomycetota; class Planctomycetia; order Planctomycetales; family Planctomycetaceae; genus JACQFH01. The sequence continues at coordinate 326 of JBLMWR010000026.1, forward strand.
GACGCCTTTGGCCGGATCAAGGATTATTTCACCGACGAATACCTCGCCGGGCGGACCCCCAATCCGTGCGTGATGTGCAACAACTGGCTGAAGTTCGGAAAACTGTGGGACTTCGCCCGTCAGGTGGGGGCCGAAAAAATCGCCAGCGGGCATTACGCCCGCATCGTGCCTGTCGCGGGGGAAAGCCGGCTGGCTCTCGTGCGCGGCATCGACGACGGCAAAGATCAGTCATACGTCCTCTTCGGACTCGATCGGAACCTGCTCGAGCACGTCCTCTTTCCGGTGGGAGGGTACGACAAGCGCGAGATCCGCGAGATCGCCCGGAAAGCCGGGCTGCGCGTCGCCGACAAGCCCGACAGCCAGGAAATCTGTTTCGTTCCCGATCAGGATTACGCCGGTTTCATCCGCCGGTACCGCGGCGAGCACGAAACGGCCGGGGAGCTGGTCGACACGGCCGGCAACGTCGTGGGGCGTCACGATGGCTACGAGCACTTCACGATCGGCCAGCGCCGCGGGCTGGGAGTCGCCTTTGGTGCGCCGCGGTACGTCGTCGCCGTGCGGGCCGAGGCCCGGCAGGTGGTGATCGGCACACGCCAGGACCTGGCTCGCACCGAACTCGAAGCCGACCGCCTCAACTGGCTGATCGACGACGTCCCGCGCCAGTTCGCATGCAGCGCGAAGATCCGGTACCTGCATCAAGCGACGAGCGCCGGGGTCGAGCTGCTGTCCAATGATCGGCTGCGCGTGCGATTTTCCGAACCGCAATTCGGCGTTGCGCCCGGCCAGGCGGTCGTTTTCTACGACGGCGACCGGGTGCTTGGAGGCGGGTGGATCTGTTGACGCGAAACCGCGAGCGACGCGCGGCGCCGCGTTGTTCGGGGCCGCAGTCAATAGACGGCGAATCGCGCGGACCGCATCGCACACGCTTGCGGTTTCGCGAACGCGCCTACATCCCCGGGGGCAACTCCCAGTTGTAGACGTTCAGCTCCAGCGCCAGGAGCGAGATCCCGACGACGAGCGAGGCGACGGCGACGAACAACAGCGCCACATACACGTCGGGCGCCGGCGGGGGGCCCTTGGATTTGCGCGGACTAGAGCTTCGTGGTGACATTGTCGCCTTTCTGGATGATGCCGTTGCGCGTGCTTTCGATCACCTCTCCCACCGCTTTGTCGGGGGTGGTGTTGACGATCACGATCTTGCACAGAAACTTCGGCTGCTGGCCGCGCTTGTTGAGGCCCGTGCGATACACCGTCATCTCGTGGCCTTTCTTCAAACCCTGGTCGCTCCCCAGAGAGATTTCGACGAGCTCGCTCGACCCCTGCCGCTTTGCCGGTTTGACTTCCTCGACAATCCCCTCGACACGCGGCGCGGGAGCGGCGCGGCTGGCCAGCTCGGTCGGGTCGGCGGTGATCCCGGCCTGCGCCAGCGCCTGCTGGTAGAGTGAGTTTTTGGCGAGCAGGTCGCGGTTCTTGGCCTTCGCCGTGTCGAAATCGAGCTGCAGGCCGCGGACCTGATCCTCGAGTTTCGTAATGGTCGCGAAGTCTTCGTCGCGGGCCTTCTGCAGTTCCGTCGTAATCTGCCGCAGGTTCACCGACTCTTCGTTGCGGGCCTGGGCTTCGTCGCCGGCGATCTGGGCCTGCTCGGCGTAAGTCTTCTGCGACAGGGAAAGGTCCTCTTTCTCTTTCGCGAGCCGCGCCTTCTCGTCCGTCAGCCCCTTTTTATCGCCTTCGAGGCCCAAAAGTTTTTCTTTGAACTCTTTCTCTTTCGCTGCTGTATCGGTCTTGAAGCGATCGAAGTCGGCCTGGGTGTCGTTCAGTTTCCGGTTGGTGTCGTCGACGAGTTTTTTCTGGTTATTCGCATAGGTGCGCCAGTTCATCTGCGAGTTGTAGACGACCCCCGCGAACGCCATGAAGAGAACGCTCAGGATGAGTTGCAGGACGACCAGAATTTTGCCGACGAATTGCATCGACCGGGCTCCTCAGACATTAGAATTGGCGTCGTGGTGTGGATCTCAATGGTAATCGTCGCGTCACAACCTGCGTTTGGCAGGGGGAACCGTCTCTCTTGTCATTTCGCGGCGGCCGCGGGACGGCGGTCCACCGCCCGCGACGAGGTCGTTGCCGAGTCGTATCCGCTCGCTTCGGCCTTCAGCGTGTCCCGGCGCTTCTCGACCCGTTCCAGGACCCCCTTGGCCTGAAACAACAGGTCGCGCAGCCGCTTGACGTTCGCCAGCGCATCCTCTTTCTGGGCCACCAGGTCCTCGTATTGACTCTTCAACCGCGTCACCTCCTCGCGGAGGCGCTTGTCTTCGTCCTGTTTGGCATCGACCTTGCGGGCTTCGGCTTCGACCTGCCCGGCAATCTTGTGGGCCTCGTCGATCAGTGTCGCCAGCTCCTTTTCCAGTTGCGCCACGCGCCCGATTTCGGGAGCGTCAATCGCCAGGCTGTCGGCCTTGTTGCTCTCTTCCGCGACCTTCTGCTGCTTCTCCAGCGACTCGATCTCCTTCGTGAGATCCTGAAGCTGCGTCTGCTGTTCGGCGATTCGCGACTTGGGGAATTCCTTGGTGGCTTTTTCCTTCCAGTCCGTCCGCGCCGTGGACATGACGGCGGCGATTCCCATGAACAGCACGGAAAACACCGTTGCCAGTATGGTCAGGCACTTACTGGTCTTCGTCATTGTCTGCGCCAATTCCCTGGAATGCCCGCCCGTCACGGGCGTTTCAATATGAGGTGCGAGAGAGGTGCCGGCGAAAACAGTCCGGTCGCATAGCCAAATAAGATTATAAGGGCCGCAAAAAACCCGTGTCAATCAGTAAGTTTGCTCTCCTGACGGTATTGTGCCGTGCGGCTGCGGCCCGGGCGCTGGCCCCTGTCCGGGAAACGGCCGAGGCGCGTCCGTTCGCGCCGGCGGCTTTTCCCGCCCGGTATCTCGAAAGAGTTATCGTCCATGTGACCGTGAGCGACGGACGGGTTCGCCGCAAATTCCCCGACCGGCGGGGGCCTCTGGCCGGTGAAACCGGTACAAACGGCGTTTCCCGCGGATCAGGGCGCCCCGAGGGGTGGGCTGGCCCCCGGACTCCGCCGGAAACCGGTTGTGCGTTCTACTCACGGGCCGGATGATTCGTTAGAATCCGCGTTATCGGCGGCATCGGCGGCCGCGGAACGGCCGATGATCATTGCCGTGCGTTTCGTTCATGCGATCTCCTGCGTCATTTTGATCGCTCGCCGGCGGCGGCGATCGGGTCGCGTTCCCCGGATTTGGGCCATTCTTGCGGAGAACACAGGCTGTGGACGCGGTGAAATGCTTTGAAATCGAGCGGCATCCCGGGTATTCGCGGCTCACGCTGGGCGCCGACCTGAACGCCTTTCACTGGGAAGAGCTGCAGCGCAGTGCGCAGGAAATCCTCAACGAGCTGGAGAGCGGCCGGCACCGCGCCGTGATCGTCGATCTGACCCGGCTCGACTACCTGGGAAGCGCCCAGTTGACAGTGCTCGTGCGGGTCTGGAAAGTGATCAAGGAACGCAACGGCCGCATGATTATCGAGGTCACAGGTCCGGTCGTCCGCGAGGTGCTGAAAGCGGCGGGGCTGCTGAACCTCTGGGAATTCGCCGAATCTCGCGCCGCCGCCTTCCAGATGCTGGGGTTGCAGGCCGACGGGCGGCGAAAGATGTCCATGGTTCTCCCGGGGGTCGGACTGGCCGCCCTGGCGGCGGCCGTCGGCGGCGTATGCCTGACGATCTGGCGTGCTGACGCCGTCGACGCGCGGGTCGTGCTGGCGGGCCAGCTGGCCTGCTCGGCGATCGCGCTGGGGGCGGGGTTGTGGACCGCCATTCGCGGTTCGGGCGTCCGCCGCGGGCTGGGAGCCGGAATGGTCGTCGCCAGCGCGCTCGTGGCCGTGGCGGTCGTCTTCCATCATCCGCGCTGACTTGATCCGGAAGGATTTTTCTCATGACTGAACCCACGGCGGCCCGCGAGCGCCAGCAGGAGGTGCGGCAAAAAGCGCTCGGCGAAGAGCTTCGCGAGCTTCTCGACGTGGTCGGCCCGGCGCAGATCATCGATCTGCTGCTCGAAAGGGCCTTCCAGTTGCATACGACCGACATCCATCTCGATCCGGCGGAAGCCGGGCTGCGCGTCCGCGTCCGCGTGGACGGCATGCTGCACGACGTGCTCCACGTCCCCCCGGCCCTGGCGCCGCAGATGATCTCCCGAGTCAAGCTCATGGCCGGGATGGACATCACCGAAAAGCGTCTCGCCCGGGACGGGCACATTTCCCGGCCGTTTCTCGGCGAGCAGCGCGACGTGCGCGTCGGCAGCGGGCCGACGATGCTCGGCGAGCGCCTGGTCCTGCGGCTCATGCCCGGAGGCGCCCGCTTCCGCCGCCTGGAAGAGCTCGGGCTCGACCCCGATCAGGCCGAGCAGCTCCGCGGCTTCCTGCGCCGGCCGCACGGCATGATCCTCGCGGCCGGGCCGGTCGGTTCGGGCAAGAGCACCACGATGTACAATTGCCTGGAACTCGTGAATGACCCGGTCAAGAGCGTGGTCACGATCGAAGACCCGGTCGAGCGCCGCGTCTTCGGCGTCAACCAGATTCAGATCGAGCCCAAAATCGGGTTCGGATTCGTCGAGGCCCTGCGGGGGGTGCTGCGGCAGGACCCGAACGTGGTGATGATCGGCGAAATTCGCGATCCCGAAACGGCGCACATCGGCGTCCGCGCCGCACGCACCGGGATGCTGGTCCTCAGCACCCTGCACGCCAACGACGCCGCGGCGGCCTTCGGCGTGTTCCGCGATTTTGACGTTCCCGCCGGGTTGCTCGCCGAGACGCTGCAAGTGGTGCTTTCGCAGCGCTTGTTGCGCACCGTCTGCCCCCATTGCCGATTCGACGTTGCCGCTGATCCGGCCGCCTGCGAAATCCTGGGGATCGATCTCCGCGAGGTTCCTGATTTGCGACTGACCCGCGGCAGAGGGTGCGACGCCTGTTTTCAGACGGGTTACCTCGGGCGGACCGGGGTCTTCGAGCTGCTCGGCGTCGACGACGACTTGAAGCGCGGGCTGTGCGCCGGACTTCCCCGCGACGAGCTCATGAAAATCGGCCGCGCCAGGGGAATGCGATCGCTGGCCGCCGCGGCGACGCGCAAGGTGCTCGACGGCGTCACGACCGTCGAAGAAATGACGCGGGTGCTGCTGATCGACCCGGTCTCGCGCTGAAAAAAACGCATGCCCGGCGAGGGAAAGAAGCGGCATCCATGCCAACCAGCCGTCCTTGGTGCGTGAACGTGTGGTGTCGCCTGGATTCCGAAACCGAGTGAGTCTTCGCAACTCTCCTCAAAGCCGGGCATGCGTGGTGCAAGCACTTCAACTGCCGGAGCGCCCCCCCGCTGGAGGGCGCCGCCGGACTGACATCCGTGTCAGTCCGACAGCTCCTTGAACAAGACCCCGAAGCCAGGCATTTCCTGGCGCAAAAGTTCGAGCCACGCCTGTGGGTTCCAGATTTCGACGCAGATGGCCGCCCCCACCAGCATCACCTCGCTTTCGCAAGGCACGTCGAGAAATTCGCGAAAACCCTCGGGGATCACCAGCCGCGAGCGATTGGCCAGCCGCACGGTTCGCGAACGCGTCGACAGCAGCCGTCCCAGTCGCTGCACTTCGCCCCATTTCTGCTCGAGGCGCCCCGTCTGCATCTTCTGGCGGATCAGTCCTACGCCGTCGTCGATCCGCTGCTGCCAGTCGGCGGCGCGCCACAGACTGAGGCACCCCGCCCGCTCCTTGGCGACGATCACGTCTCCTTCCGCATCAGTGATCGGCTCTGCCAGTTCCGGCGGGAGGGTGATTCGATAGCGGTCGTCAATGACGCGCTTGAATTCACCCGACAGAAACAGGGCGGGTCGCGGGGCGGACATGGCGAATGGGGCTTCGCGAAGACGGTGCGAGAGACTTGCCGTCGACAACCCGG
>JBLMWR010000027.1:0-3586 GCA_050257335.1 Deltaproteobacteria bacterium
CCGAACAGGTTCTTGAAGAAGTCGTTGCTCCACTTCGTGGGCGTGGTGCTCCAGGTGACTTCCAGGCCGCTGGTGATCGTGTCACCCCCCTTTCCCGTGCCAAAGCTGTTCTTCCAGCCCAGGCCCTGCTCCTCGAGGCCGGCGGCTTCCGGCTCGGGCCCCACATGCGATGCCGGGCCGGCTCCGTGGGTCTTGCCGAAGGTATGGCCGCCGGCGATGAGCGCCACGGTCTCTTCGTCGTTCATCGCCATGCGCGCGAAGGTCTCGCGGATATCCCGCGCCGCGGCGATGGGATCGGGGTTGCCGTTCGGGCCTTCCGGGTTGACGTAAATCAGCCCCATCTGCACGGCCGCGAGCGGCCTTTCGAGGTCCCGGTCGCCCGAGTAGCGTTTGTCAGCCAGCCAGGTCGTCTCGGCGCCCCAATAGACGTCGTCGTCCGGCTCCCAGACGTCTTCGCGACCGCCACCGAAACCGAAGGTCTTGAATCCCATGGTTTCGAGGGCGACGTTGCCCGCCAGGACCATCAGGTCGGCCCATGAAATCTTGCGGCCATACTTCTGCTTGATCGGCCAGAGGAGCCGGCGCGCCTTGTCGAGGCTGACGTTGTCCGGCCAACTGTTGACGGGCGCGAATCGCTGCTGACCCCGGCCTCCGCCGCCGCGGCCGTCCCCGGTGCGGTAGGTGCCGACGCTGTGCCACGCCATGCGAACGAACAAAGGGCCGTAGTGGCCGAAGTCCGCCGGCCACCAGTCCTGCGAGTCGGTCATCAGGGCCGCGAGATCTTTCTTCACCGCCGCCAGGTCGAGGCTCTTGAATTCTTCGGCGTAGTTGAAGTCCTCCCCCATGGGATTGGACCTCGAGGAATGCGCGTGCAGGAGTTCGAGCTTCAACTGGTTCGGCCACCAGTCGCGACTCGACGTGCCGCCGCCGGCGGCGTGCTGGAAGGGGAACTTGGCTGCGGTGGACATGTGTTACCTCCAATTCTTGAACGGCGACAGGTGTGTACGTAATGGTCTTTTACTCGCCATCTGCCTGACGATCAAGCTGAGCAGCGGAAGGGCTGTGGACAGAGCGACGCGACCCCCCCCTGCCCCCCCTTACGAAGGGGGCGAAAGTTGGCGCGCGATGCGTTGGCGATTCTCGAAGGTCTGTCGTGCGGGCGGCGCACAGACCGCATCTCGCGGAGCGAGAATGACGACAATGCCGCGTCAGTTCAGTTTCGGAGTGGAGTCCCCCTCGTGATCGGAGCGATATTCGCTTTCGACCTCTCCCAATCGCCGCTCGGCATGGCTCAGCGTCATCGCGTGAATCCGCGCGCGAGTCATGTGGAACTTGAGTCGAATCTCGTGACCGACCAGCGCGCCCAGGTCGGACTTGTTCGACCAGCGCACCGGATGGTCGAGCGCGTCTCCCTGAATTTCCCTGGCCTCGGGCGCGGTGAAACCCGGAATCGGCTCCCAGTCGCGGGTCAACGCCTCCACACGGATGGAGCCTTTCATCCACGTCGCGGCGTTCAGATACAACCGGGGATGCCGCACGACGAAGGGTTTGGTGATCGCCCGGCATGGTCCCGCATCGGGGATCCCTGTCTCCAGCGAGGCAAATCGGTCGCGCTTCAACGTCGCCAGGGCGACGCCCCCGGTCTGAAGCGCAGAATCGCCGCTCGGGCTGGCATCGTGCGGAAAGTTCAGGGCCGCGTAATAAATATAGACCGTGTCGTTCACCATGATCGGCCGGGGCTGCGAGCAGGCCATGGCCATGTAGTCGTAGTATCCCGGCGGGCCCGAGGGGATGAAGGGAGTCCCCCGGCAGACGCGGGTGAAGCGGATTCCATCCCGGCTCGTCGCCAGATGAACGTCGATCGGCTGCGGACGGCGCAGGTGATAAATGCTCATGTATCCGACGTACGTCTCCCCGAACTTGTGGCAGGCGAACTGATAGAGCTCGGTGTCGGCGGGGTCGTCAGCGTCCATGGCGAGGATGAACCGGTGGTTCTTCCACTCTTTCAGATCCTCGCTTTCGGCATACGCGTACGAACGGTTGTAACGGTCGACCCCCGCCCGGTTCCGGTCGCTCTCGTTGGCGATCATTCGCTCGCTGAACTCGGGAATGATGCGGCGATAAATCACCCATTTCCCCTTGGCCTCGTCGAAGAAGACGTGCATCAGGCAGTCGTCCCCCTTCGAGGAAACGTCGTGCGGCGTCTGCCAGAAGGGGGCGGCGGCGCATGACCAGTGAATCCCGTCCGAGGAAGCGACGATGTGCGCTCCACGACGATGGTCCTGGACGATCGCCGCCGCGATGTATTTCTCCGATGCGTCGCGAGGACGCGGGTGCCTGTTCACTCCCCAGAAAAAAGCCTTTTTCCCCTGGGGCGTCATCGCCGTCGAGGGAACGACGAACTTGTCCGGCCCATAGGAAAGCGCGGTCCGGGACTTCAAGACCATGTCGCTCGTGAAGACGATGTTGTGATCGCGACGCCCCGCCACGTCCATGACCCCCAGTTCCGGCTTGTCCCAGCGGACGCCGTCGGCGGACGTGAAGTAGAGCATGAAGGCGGCGTTGCCCCCCACATAACCGGCTGCCGCGTCGCTTCCCGCCCGGGCCCACATCTTGAAAAGCTTCTCCTCCGCGTCGTACATCGTCGTGTACGGTTCGATGTAGTTGCCGTCGCACCATCGATCGCAGCGGATGACGGGGTTCAGAAGATGCTTCTTCGCCGGGTGCAGTCGTCGCGACACGCCCGGCGTGGCTTCCAGCATCTGGTTGTCGAGAAAGAGTTCCGTCCTGTAGAGGACGCGGCTGTCGTCCCCCTGAGCGGGAGCGGGGCCAGCCGCATTCTGCGCGGAGGATTCGCCGGCGACAAAGATCGCCGCGCCGGCCGCGCCGGCGGCCTTAATGAACATTCGACGATTCGTTTCCAAGTGATTCTCCCCGGCCGGCGTCTGGCGCCTCGAACGTGTTTCAGTCCTTGCTTCTCTTCCCCGGATTCTACACCAGTTTCCTGCGTTTGGCGCGACAGAGCTTCCGGTCCGGGACACGGTTCGCGAGCACCGCCCGGAGAAGTTCCTCAAGCCGCTTCCCGTGGTCCGCGCCACAGCACAAGGCACGGCTTCGATCTCAACGGAACGTCGGAGATGGGGACGCAACCGGGGTCAATTTGCTTGCCCAGGTCTCCGGCCGGATTCGCTGGTCGAGCGAATGTGCCGGCGCGAAAAGCGATCGCCAGAAATCCTGCTTGCCGATGGCGTGGTAATGCGGACCCGTGGACAATCGAGCCGGGCCAACGAGAGGGTAATACCTTATCGAGTACGCTGGCTCGACGATCAGTAAATACGATCCGCCGTATCCCGCGAGCAGTGCCAATCCCACGACCAGCACCACGGTCGCCCAGAACGCCACGCCGGGTTTCTTGCGGGAGGGGGTCATTTCATTCGCCGAAACATCCAAACATTGAACGCCGTTGCCGCGATGAGAGCACCGCAAGCGCAGAGCAGCGCGAAGACGAACTCCGTCGTGCTGCCAATCCACCAGATAAGCGCAAGGCAAGCGATTATGGTGACCGCGACTACAGGCACCACCGATC
>JBLMWR010000028.1:0-4092 GCA_050257335.1 Deltaproteobacteria bacterium
AGAGGCCGCACGACTTCCGCTCCCCGATTGTTTCCATCGTGATCTCGTTGGCGCCGGCCTTCATCTTGAATAGCTCGTCGTGGCAGGCCGAGCACTTGAACTGCATGCGATGCACCCAGTGCGGGAAAATCGCCGGCGGAATATCGTCCATGCCGGCGACCTTGCGCTTGAACGTGACGTCGCCGTATTCGGCCGCGAAGCACGCCGACCACGCAAGCGCCATTGAGGCGACGATCACCGTGGCCCACGACAAGCTTCTGTCTGGTCTCCGCGCCATCACTTGGCCGTCGCCTTATGGCATTCGGAACACGAGGACAACTCGGGCGCCGCGACTTTGCCGTGACACACTCCGCAGAAACGACCCTCGTCGAGATTGGCCATCGTTATCCTGGCCTTCCCTTTCTTCATCTCGAAGATGCCCGTGTGGCAAGCGGGGCACGCCATCCACTGCGTGTGCACCTTGTGCGAAAAGACCACGTTGTACTTTGGTTGGCCTGAGGACTTCAGCTCGACATCCAGATCGGTCGGGTCTTCATCCTCCGCATCAGCGGCAATTCCCGGCTTGGGTGTGATCTGCTTCGCGTCGAGCGCCTTCGTCCACGCCACCTCACCTTCTTCGTTTCGAGGAAGTCCCCGGAAGATTTCCGCCCAATCGATCGCAGGCGGTATTTCCGGCACCTCGACGAACTTGACCGGCGGCGGTGGAGGCTTGTAGGGCGGACGCCGCGGCTTCCTGACCACGTCCTGCGCCACGCGCGCTTCGCCCGGCTGTGGAACGCCGTCGAAGAAGAATGTCATCACCGGATTCGCCGTCGTGCAGGCGGCCTCGAGCAGGACAAGGAGGACCCCGACGACCAACCATGCACGCAGTGTCGCCCGCCTCAGACACGGCCCTCTCGGCATGGCTCGCCCGCCCCCAGTCAGCCCGGCGTCCGCGGCGACTATTTCTTCGAGGGCCCGTGCGGATTCGGCGGCGGATTCAGGAAGCTGTCCGCCGCCGTCGTGTTCACGAGTTCGTACACGCCAATGCGGTGGTTCAGGTAGTCGCCGACGTAGATGCGATTGTTCTTGTCGATCGCCAGGGCCAGCGGGTTCTTCATCATGCCCGGCACCGGTCCGCGCCCGCCGAAGAAGAGCAGCACCTGTCCCTTGGGATTGAAGATCTGCACGTTGCTCCATCCGGAGTCGGCGACGTACAGGTTTCCGAAGGAGTCGATGGCAACGCCTTTCGGCTTGTCGAATTCACCCCAGTTGGTGCCGAGTTGACCAAACGAGGTGACGAACTTGCCGTCGGGACCGAACTTCTGCACTCGCGAGTTGAGCGTGTCGCTGACGTAGACGTTGCCGTCTGTATCCACGGTGACGTACGTCGGATAGCTGAACTGGCCGAAGTCTCCCCCGGGTGCGCCGCCGATCTCGCCGATCCGCTTGCCCTTGAGATCGTAGATCTTGACGTTCTGTTCCTTTGCGGTTCGGTCGCCGGTATCGATGACGTACAGCCGCCCCCTCGCCCTGTCAATCGCGAGCCCGTTCGGACGCGCGAGCTCCGGATCGGAGAATTCGTTGATCTGCTTGCCATCTCGCCCGAACACTCCGATCGACTTCCGCCCGGTGTCGACCACGTAGACGTTTTCCTGCGCGTCAAGCGCGATGCCGGAGGGAATCCCAACCTCGCCGAACTTCGCGAATTTCTTGTCCTTGAAGTCAAACCGGAACACCGCTTGCTGCATCATGTCGGCGACATACAGGCGCTCGCCGTCGTCCGAGACGGCAAGCCCGACCGGTTCGGCGATACGCCCGGAGGGCAGTTTCTCGCCGGTAAGGAACGCGGCGAGACCTTCGGTGAACGTCGTGTCGCCGCCGAGGTCTTTCTCACTTGTGATCGAGCGGACAAACTGGATGCGTGCCGACAGGGGCGGCGGCGGCCAGACCATCTTCGTTTCCGTCGCTGGCCGGGGCGCCGTTGCGCAGCCGGCGACGATTGCGAGAAGAGTCGCCACGGCGGTCGCGCCGACCACCCGAATCATGTAGGCATTCGAACGTTCAAGCCTGTCGGACATCGTCATCTCTCTTCATTGGAAGGACGCGCGAATCGCACTGCACAATCGTGGCAAACCTACTCGCGTGTCGTCCCCCTATGCCTGACACAGGTCAATAGGCTCCCGCTGGATTTCTGTCTCCGATCAGGCCCTTAGCACGCGCCACGCCATGATGGCGATTCCGGTCGACGTCGCCCGCGTTTACGCCGCTATCAGACGTCGGCGGGATCCTCAAGTTTGCGATAGAGATTCGACAGACTGATGCCGAGGCGCTGCGCGGCAAGCTTGCGGTCGCCGCTGGCGGACCCGATGGCCCGCGTGATGATGTCGTGCTCCAGTCGTTTCATCTGTTCGCGCAGAGTTCCGTCTCCGGAGATTTCTTGCCGCGCGACGAATCGCTTGTCGACGGAACCGACGAGTGCTGCCGGCAGATCGGCAACGGTGATGCAGTTATTCTCGGCCAGGATTCGCGCCCGGTTGATCACGTTGTCGAGCTCGCGCACGTTTCCGGGCCAAGCGTAGGAAAGCAGATACGCTTCCGCCTCCTGGTCAATCTCCATGTCGTGACCGTTTGTGAACTCGCGCGGGTTCTTCATCAGGAACCGAATCAACGGGGGAATGTCGACGCGCCTGTCTCGCAGCGGCGGGATCGCGATCTGAAACATGCTGAGCCGGAAGAACAGGTCTTCGCGAAACGTGCCCTTGGCAACCAAGTCTGGCAGGTTGCGGTTCGTCGCGGCGATGATGCGCGCGTCCGCGCGTCGCGCCTGCTCGCTTCCCACCGCCCGCACCTGCTTGTCCTCGATCGCGTGCAGCAATTTGGTCTGCATCGGCATGGAGAGCTCGCCGATCTCGTCGAGGAACAAGGATCCTTTGTCCGCCTCAAGGAAGAGCCCCTTACGAGCTCTGTCCGCGCCGGTGAAGGCGCCCTTCGTGTGCCCGAAGAATTCGCTTTCCATGAGCTGCTCGGGGATCGCGCTGCAATTCACCGACACGAATGCATGTTGACTGCGCAGACTGCTCCGGTGTATCGCCTGCGCCAGCATCCCCTTGCCGGTCCCGCTCTCGCCCGAGATCAGGACCGTGCTGTTGGTCGGCGCGACCTTGTCAACCAGCCTATTGATACTCGCCATGCCGGGAGAATTGAAATGGAAGATCGGCGAATCGCGATCGTTGACGACCTTGCGCAAAGCGCGGTTCTCGTCACGCAGGCCGCGCATGTCCTCGATCTGATCGAGTCGGTGCAGCAGCTCCTCCTTACCGACCGGCTTGAGCAGGTAATCGTAGGCGCCGGCGCGCAACGCCTCGACCGCGGTCGCCACGGAGGAACTACCGGTAATCATCACGAACAGCGTGTCGATACCCGTCGCGCGCATTTCGCGCATTAGATCGATGCCGCTGCCGCCTGGCATGTTGACGTCGCACAGCGCCACATCGACGTCGCCGCGAGCCAGCCGTGCCCTCCCATCATCGACGTCGGTCGCCTCATCGACAAGATAGCCGGCCTTGGTCAGCACGCTGCACAGGATCTGACGCAGCGCCGGTTCGTCGTCGATTACCAGAATCTGGGAAGACGGCATGGCTCAACTTCTTTCTGCTTGGGCCAGTGCAGTTTGCGGAATGCAAACGGTCGCGGTAGTACCCTCCCCGGGAGTCGATGCGAGCTCGATTCTGCCCCCGCTCTTTTCGATCAGGCTCCTGCAGACGAAGAGTCCAATGCCGCGCCCATGCCCGGCCGGCTTCGTGGTGAACGACTCGTCGAAGGCCTTGGCGAGAACGTCGGGCGTCATGCCGCGTCCATTGTCGATAACCGAAAGCCAGACCTCGTCGCCGACGACCTGGGTCGCAACGCTGATCGTGCAGACGCCGGCGTCAATGATTCCATCGCAGGCGTCCGCGGCATTGATCAGCAGGTTCATCAGGATCTGCGTGATGTGGTCGGTAACAGCGGATATGGCCGGGAGTTTCTGGTCGAGAGCCTCATTGAACTGGATCTTGCGGAACCGTTTGTCGTAGCGGATGAAGCCGCACGTCGACCGAACTAATGCGTTGA